>JBAVUV010000083.1:0-2508 GCA_049696955.1 Candidatus Sulfotelmatobacter sp.
GCGGAAGCGCTTGAACAGTGCCGCCATCATGAGTATGAAATTTCTGGGCTGTCTCGATCGCGTCGGCGATTCGTCCCAGGGCGGAGTAAGTTTCATCGAGCGGGGCAGCGACCGTAGTGGGAAAGTAGCCGGTAACGCCGTGCGTCGTAAGAAATCTATTGAGACGCGGCAGCTCGGCGACGCTGGCTTGCATGACGTCGATTCCAGCGCCTCCGTGCATATGGATGTCGACAAAACCCGGCGCCAGAATGCCGTGCGGGTCATCGCGGCTAAAGTCCACGACGGTTGCTGTGTTCGGAATCTCCTGCTCAGCTCGCGAGGAAATACTGGCGATGAGGCCGTCCTCGATAAACAACAGAGGATTTACGATCTCTTCCCGAGGCGTATAAAGGCGATGAGCGCAGAGAACGATCATGATTGGTCAACGGCGCGCGATTATTTCCGTCGCATTCCTTCCGATTTCGCGGCGTCACCAGTGTAACGCGAAAGGCGTATCGACTCCCGAACCCCGGCCCAGCCAAGTTGGCGATGTTATAATCTGTATGCCTATCGAAAGTAAGAGCGCGAATGACGCGGCTTTTTCATTCGCAGCTTCGTCGGGGAGTGGCTCAGCCTGGTAGAGCACCTGGTTCGGGACCAGGGGGTCGGAGGTTCAAATCCTCTCTCCCCGACCAATTTTTTCAACGAGATATCCGGCCATTCTGGTTTTTCGTCTACACCGCTGTAGACGATTTCGTAACGGTCGCGCCCTTCGGGCGTAATTTCGCAAACGCCCGCTATCGTTGCTTTTGGGATCGTGGGTTCGCAACCTCGATCGAATTTGCGACTATCCGGTCGTGGATCATATCGCAATAGATTTGATCTCCCGGACCAATCCAAAGCTGAGCACTGTCTAGATCGCATCGCTTAGGGTCTTTGTTTTCGACGCCTCTAGCCCAGCCAGCGGGCAACCGCCGGGAAATAACCAAAGGCTTTGTGGATGGTTTGCTCATCGGTTCAGTATGACTCCCGTAAGGCCCATGTCAAGGATGCGGCTTCCTTTATGGCGGCACCGTTCCCATCTTTGCGGCCAACGTTGTGGGGAGGCCAACTACTGCAATCTGAGAGTCAGCCTGGGCGACTGCTTTTTTTGACGGACCATTGTTAGCGTTATAAGCTTACAGATAACAGACTATGAAAACACTGGGGCAGTACATCCGAGAGTTGCGAGAAGCGAAGGATATGTCATTGCGAGAGTTCGCAAGAAGATTGGGCGATCTTTCTCCTCCTTTCGTTTCGGATGTCGAACTTGGGCGACGGTTTCCATCCGATAAAGTTCTCGCAAAGATGGCTCACATTTTGGGAGTGACAGTTGATGAATTGCAACGGCACGATTCACGACCTCCGTTAGAAGAACTGAAGCGGATGGCAGCATCCGATCCGGTATACGGTTTTGCTCTCCGTAAGATTGCCGATGGGGAAATCAGCGCAGAGGATCTTATGAAGTTCACAAACAGGAAGACTGACAAAAACAGATGAAGACCTTCCGAGCAACGAGCGGGCCTTTCAAAGAGCGCCCCTACTACAGCGGTCAGGATGTCGAAAAAATCTGCGAGGATGCGCTCCGCGGCGTATACCTGTATCCCGCGACACCTGAACCGATACGGATCGATCGACTAATCGAGAAGCACTTCAAAGTCACGCCGACATACGAGGACCTCGGTGCTGGCGTCCTCGGGTTGACTCGATTCGGCTTGCAAGGCGTGCAAGCTGTCGTTGTTGCGAGAGCCCTTGATGCAGAGGAAAGCGTAACGGCTGAGCGTCGAATCCGAACGACGCTCGCGCATGAAGCAGGGCATGGCTTATTACACGCACACCTGTTCGCGGTTGGGATGCAATCCGCCCCTCTTTTCGGTGACGTCAGCGATCCGAAAGCTCCTAAGGTTCTTTGTCGCGAGGAATCAAATCCTTCCGGCAAACAGTCCCGCTCATACAGAAACTGGTGGGAGTATCAAGCCAACTTGGCTATCGGAGCTTTCCTCTTGCCGCGATCGCTCGTAGAGACGACGGTTGAACCGCTTCTCTCGGAATCAGGGATGTTGCGTACCAAGACTCTTAACTCCACATCCCGCGAGAAAGCATCTAGGCTGCTCGCCGAGACATTCAATGTTAATCCGGTCGTAGCCCGGATTCGACTCCAGGAAATGTACGCGTCCAGCAGCGGCCAGCTGCACCTCTAATAACGATGGACGCCACGATCCGCGCACATAGCAGACCAGAATAACGGGGCGGAGATTTCTTCCCTTACGCACCTTCCCTACCGGACCAGCCCTAACCGCATCCCGATCCGCCTTGTTGCACTCTTGAATGTAAGCCAACGATAGCTTACATTTGAGATGTACCTCGGTTGGCGCTCCTAACCTAACCGGAGCGAGAAAGTCGCGGCCAGAGGACAGATATCGATTGGAGGAGTTTTTATGACAGAAAACGAACAAGAACACAAGAAACACAAGCTGGTCATTTTCGTGA
>JBAVUV010000084.1:0-1709 GCA_049696955.1 Candidatus Sulfotelmatobacter sp.
TCTTGATGTGGGCGCTTCAGGAATTCATCCAGCAGACCGAGTTCGTACATGAGTTCCAGAGTGGACGGGTGAATGGTATCTCCGCGAAAGTCGCGCAGAAAATCTCCATGCTTTTCGAGGACAATAACCGGTACACCCGCGCGTGCCAGAAGAAATCCCAGCATCATTCCCGCCGGCCCTCCACCCGCAATACAGCATCCGGTTTCGATAGTCGTGCTCACGGCTTTCAGATGCCCCAACTGAAGGGCACGGTTTTGATCTTCGGAGTTTATTGCCAATCGCGGCCACCTCTACCGTACATGGCCGCCGGGCATCTGGGAGCAGGTCCAAAGGCTCTCTACACTTAGGAATCCCCTACCCTAGCGCCGATCTTCACTTAGGAGGCGGGCTTTTTAGCAGTAGTCGCTTAAGTTGTTGATATATCACGGCTTCCATTGGAAGGCATCGGGCTGAGCAAGGCCAACATGGGCCAGCACGCGATAGGCAAACTCACGAGCCATGTCATCTAAGCTGGCCGGCCGGTAGTAATAGGCTGGAATGAGAGGGAAAACAGTGGCGCCGGCATCGGCGGCGCGGTACAGATTGCGGATGTGGATTTTGTTGAGCGGCGTTTCGCGGACACAAAGCACCAGCGGACGCTTCTCTTTCAGGCAGACGTCGGACGCGCGCTCGATCAGGTGCGAGGCGATGCCGTTAGCGATGCGGGCCAAAGTGCCTACGCTGCAGGGGAGCACGATCATAGCGTCAGCGGGATAAGAACCGCTGGCCACGTTGGCTCCGATATCAGCATTTGCTTGCTCTTCGATTTTCGAAGAGCTGTTCGGGGGGACATTTGAGATTCTCCGTGCGCTCTGATTCGAGCTCTCCTTATTCGAGCCCGTTTTATTTGAGCCTCGCGGAGAGCCGTTTTCGGCGCCAAGGATCTGCGGGAGCAGATTCGATCGACCCTGGATGCCGAGTTCTTCGGCCAGCACGCGCAGGGCAGAGTCCGAGGCGATGAAGTTTACATGTTGAACCCGAACATCACGCTCGACGGCCAAGAGCAGTTGCTGAAGAAAGATCGATCCGCTGGCGCCGGTGGTCGCGATGGTCAGATTTTGTGGCGCGTGATTCAGCAGAGATTCTCCGGCGAGGCGAGCTCACCCCGCGCTTGGAGCATAGGGAGTTGTCAAACGAGAAGTCAAGGCTGGCAGAGGTATCCAAGCCAGCAGCTAGAGGCTAGAAGCTGAGTTTATGGCATCGACGGATAATCTGCGGCTTCGCCGGAGTGCGACGGAGCTCCACGCACTGGCCAGCGTGGAGCGAGAAATCCGTGCGCAAGATTCTCATAATCGCCGCAAGTATCTTCGCGAGTTTTCCCAAGCCTTCGGCAGTTATGATTCGCTTCTCGATAAGCGGGGGATCCACAATGCTCTGGCAGCTGCTGACCTGGTTTTAATCGGCGACTACCATGCACTTCCCGCCGCGCAACGCTATGCCGCATCCGTGATTGAGCAGCGAGCCTTGGCTGGAGATCGTCCGGTAGTGCTCGGTGTCGAAACTATCTTCGCCCGCGACCAGCACATTCTCGAAGAATGGTGGCGGCGGGAAATTGATGAGAGCGAATTGCGCCAGCGCATCCGTTTCGATCTGGATTGGGGGTACGATTGGGCGCCGTTCCATGAACTGCTGGTTGCGGCTCGCGATCATGGAGAAGGAATCTACGGGCT
>JBAVUV010000085.1:0-2302 GCA_049696955.1 Candidatus Sulfotelmatobacter sp.
GGGCAGCGAGGATGTTGTTAGTGCCCTTCTGAGGAAGAAGCAAAGCATATAACGTACCTGGAGCATCTCGACCTGGAGAACAAATCTGAACTCGACGGGCACGGAGCGCGCCGCGCGCCACTGGAACAGATCCCGGTGCTAATACACGAGCATCGCGAAGACGTCCTCCGCGGCCTGCTGGAGAACCCACATTTCGAAGAACTGCATCTATGCCTGCTGCTCGGACGCGCAGAGCTTTCAACTGCACTGTTGGAAGAGATCGCTAAACACAAGGAGTGGATGACCAGTTACCGTGTAAAGCGTGCACTCGCGTTTCATCACAACCTGCCGCAAACTCTTGGTCTGAGTCTGGTACGGGAGCTCTATGCGGCAGATCTCGCGACTTTAAGCTTTTCTCCTTCCGGAAATCCTGCATTGCGGCATTTGGCTGAAGAACTCGTGCTTGCAAGGCTACCCCAGCTTCCGCCCGCACAGAAAATGACATTGGCGCGTCGTGGCTCGCCGCGCATTATAGGAGCCTTGCTGATCGACGGCAGCCCCGAAAGCCTTCCCACTGTACTCGATAGCCCGCTGCTGAACGAGGGACACATCCTCAAGGCCCTCGCCAGAGTGGCACTGCCCGTACGGATCGTGACGGCGATCGCCGATCACGGAAAATGGTCGCATATCTATAGCGTGCGCCTTGCTCTCTTGCGTAATTCGCAGACGCCCATGGCGCGCGTGCTTGCGTTCCTGCCCAGCATCACGACCACAGACCTGAAAATCCTGAGCCAATCCAGTTCTGTACCGTCTCGGCTGGTACCCCACGTTCGCCGCGAGTTCGCCAACCGCATGCAGCAGGGTAAATCCCCGATTCGAGGGCAGAAGTAAAGCTCGTGTCAGTACCACCCGAACGGAAGCCCCATGCTATTTCACGACCAGGACGTTACAGCACGCCAGGTTCGTCAGCTTTTCCGAAGTGCTGCCGAACAGCAGCGCGGATAAGGAAGGTGGGCTCTCGCCAATTACCAGCAGATCGAAGTGGCCTTTTTGAACAAAATCAACGATCGCCCGGACCCTCCGGCCGACGACGACAGCACAATGGAGTGGGACCGAGTGGAGGGCGGCCCGAAGTTTGGCTTGGCTCGCGAGCTGAGAGTAGCGCGAATCTTCGCGCTGCATTGCATCTTCCACCTCGGCTATCAGATCGGCTTGCCGTGGCACGTCCTCTGCAACGCTGATCATGTGAAGTTCCGCATCCTGCCGGTGCGCCATTTGGACAGCAGCGTCGAATGCCCTGAGTGCTCGATCCGTGCCGTGATACGCCACCAAAATCTTGTCGAACATCAAGTTCACTTGTAGAACAGGGACAAAGCGAGGATGAGAACCAAGAGGATTCCGATCATTGCGTTATAAGAATTGAGATATCCGGACTGCAGAGCACTCACGGCCGTCGAAAGCCTGCCGACAAACCGGGTGAGCGGCGCAAATAGATAAGGACCGAATACCGGGGCCACTTCCTGGTTGAAGATGAGCCTCTTCAGAAAATAGGGACTCTCCTGATATTCGCGCTCGACGTTGTGCGTTGGGCCGTAGATGAAGCTGTAGAACGTGCGCAGGGCATTGGAGAATGCTAGAGAAGTGGTCGCGATCCGGCGCGCATCTTCTCGACGCCCTCCAGACCATACTGGAACGCGGCGCAGCTTGAACTGGCTCCGGTTGGCCCAGAACAGGGCTAGCGGGATCAGCGCAAGCAATGGACCAGCGATCACCAGCTTAGTCGGTGAGATGAACGCGAACTTGCCGCTCAACGGTACCAGTAACCAGCCATCGCGCATCGATGCAGTCGCGTTTACGCCAAACACTGACTGGTTGGCCTGCCCCATGAATCGCAGCCACCATGGCATCCCTACCGCGAGCGCCAGCACGCTCGAGCCAAGGATAAAGACGCAGCAACTGCGGAACCGGGAAAGATGGCTCGGTCCGTCGTGACCATCGCCGAGCAATCCAACTCCGAAGAGTTTGACAAACGTGGCTAGAGCGACGGCGGCCACCAACGCCAGACCGGCCGCTGCCAGCGCGATCGTGAGTCTGGCGACGAGATTGTCGACCTGCGTTCCCTGGAACAAGGTCTGGAAGATGTACCATTCAGTGGCAAAACCCGCCTGCGGAGGCAAGGCGGCAAGACTCATGGCAGCGAACAGCGCTCCGATGCCATAAACCAGTGAACTGCGCCGCAGCAAGCCGGTCTGCCGGATACCATAATCCCCGTTCACCTGGCGGACACCGTCGGCTGTCAGAAACAGCGTGCACTTTGCCAGGC
>JBAVUV010000086.1:0-11399 GCA_049696955.1 Candidatus Sulfotelmatobacter sp.
GTTCTCGGGGGCGTCGCAGGACACGCCGGAATTTTTTCTACGGCCGCCGATCTCGCTCAATTCGCCCATGCCCTGATCAATCCCGGTGCGCTCATTCGCCGGGAAACGATTGCGCTTTTCACCCAGCGCGAATCCGCGCCCGCAGGCACATCTCGCGCTCTCGGTTGGGATACTCCCTCCGCGCCTTCGCAGTCGGGGAAATATTTCGGCCCTGCATCCTTTGGCCATCTGGGCTATACGGGAACATCTCTATGGATTGATCCTGACCGACAACTCTCGATCACTTTACTCACGAACCGCACCTGGCCTGATTGCTCCAATCAGGCGATCAAACAGGTGCGTCCGCGATTTCACGATGCTGTGATTGAAGCCCTTTAAGCGATTATCTGAGCCGGAATTCGGATTATTCCCCGTCGATTGCCTGAGTCGGCTACAAACTTTTTGCGGCTAAAGGCATCTCATTTCCGGTTACAGCGCCAGTGTCGAATTCTGATCTCACTTCGATTCTTTTTCTATTGCTCCTCCTCGTCGGGCTGGCTCAACTCCTGGGCTATCTCTTCGTAAAGCTACGCCAGCCCAGGGTGGTCGGCGAAATCTGTGCCGGGATCCTGCTCGGACCCGCGCTGATCGGGCGATTGCCTTCGGCGTCACAGCTCATACATGCCGCAGACCATCAGGGAAGCCCTCTCAACTTCATTTATTGGCTCGGCCTTTTGCTGCTGATGTTTCTCTCTGGAGCGGAAACCCGCCAGCTGTTTACCCGCGAAGAACGAAGAGAGGTAAGCTGGCTGGTGATTGTCGGCACCGGAACCCCGTTCCTGCTGGCGCTTCTTCTGGGGCCATGGCTGGTTCGCAAGGAATTGTCTGGCCCCAACGGCAATCGAATCTCTCTCATCATCATTCTGGCCGTAGGAGTGGCCGTAACATCGGTGCCGGTGGTTTCGAAGATTTTCGCCGATCTGAAAATCCTGCACACTCGCTTTGCCCGACTGGTTCTCGGCGTGGCCGTGCTCGAAGACATCGGGCTGTGGCTGGCATTAGCGGTGGCCACAGCGGTAGCGGGCAAAACGGTGCTCAACCCGGGCCAGCTGACATATCATCTGATCGCAACCATAGTGTTCTTCGGACTGGGGCTTACGGTTCTTCCCCGGATCGTTAAGCGCATCAACAAATCGCGGTTCAACGTGTTCGCCAAGCACTCGCCGGTGGCTTACGCTCTTTCGGTTCTGCTGGGATACTGCGTGATTGCTGGATTACTCGAAGTGAGCCTGGTATTTGCCGCATTCCTTGCAGGTTTTGCGGTTGTGCATAAGAAACGCAAACTGTTTTCCGATGCGCTTGAGGCGATCGGTAAAGTATCATTCGCCTTCTTTATTCCGGTTTACTTCGCGATTGTAGGATTGAAGCTGGACCTCGTCCGGGGCCTCTCTTTAGGAATGATGGCGGCGTTTATCATTGGAAGCTGCCTGGTGAAGGTTCTTTCCGTCTCATTGGCGTCCCGCCTCGCTGGCTTCCGTGGACTGGATATGATCAATCTGGCGATCACAACCAACGCTCGCGGCGGACCAGGAATTGTACTCGCCAGCGTCGCCTTCGACGCCGGCATTATTAGTCCGCAGTTTTACACCACATTGGTTGTGGCCGCAGTTGTTACTTCACAAGTGGCGGGCGCATGGCTTGACTATGTTCTGCGTAAGGGCTGGCCGTTGCTATCGCCAAGCGCTGGAATCGACCCCGCTTTCATTTCCCCGGAAGAGAGCTTGTCGCGTTCTTGAGACTGGCTAGCCAGCGTCCCTGCATGGCAGATCATTTCGTCAGAGTAAAAATGCTTCGGCCTGCTTCGCTATTTCCTGCCTCCAAATTTCTTTCATCTCGCCAATTGCTGGCATACTGGAAGCGACCGATCATATTCGAAAGGCTCTCCGATTGAAATCAACCCGCAAGCCGAAGGCTGGTTTAAGTCCGATTAATTTGAATCAGGTTCATTTGAAGCGAACCAATCTACGTAGCCTTCGCACCGAACAGTCTAATCACGCAGCCAACGACCTGGATTGCAAATCCTCTCTCGAGATTGCACGCCTGATGAATGCGGAAGACGCGACCGTTGCCAAGGCGGTGGCTCGTGTTCTGCCGCAGATTGCGAAGGCCATCGATTTGGTTGTCGCGGCGCTGCGCCGCGGCGGACGCCTCATTTATGTCGGAGCGGGGACAAGCGGCCGTATCGCCGCTCTCGATGCCGCAGAGTGCTCGCCCACATTCAACACCGATCGCGTTCAGTTCATTATTGCCGGAGGCGCCAAAGCTCTGGCCACTGACTCCGAGATCAGCGAGGATGATTCGAAGCAAGGGCGCGAAGAAATGGCGCGCCGCAAGCCCGGAAAGGAAGATGTCGTCCTTGGCATTGCGGCCAGCGGACGAACTCCATTCACGGTCGCCGCCATCAAATTGGCGCGCGAGCGCGGAGCACGCACGATTGCCCTCACTTGCAATCCCAACTCTCCCTTGGAACGCGCCGCCCGCTTTGCCATCGTGGTTCAGGTCGGTCCTGAGGTGTTGGCCGGTTCGTCCCGCATGAAAGCTGCCACAGCTCACAAGATGGTGCTTAACACGATTTCAACTGGCGCCATGAGCCGTCTCGGCTACGTCTACGGCAGCCTCATGGTTAATGTGGTGCCGAAGAATGAGAAGTTGACGCAGCGCGCGGTTGCCATCCTGGAGCAGGCTTCCGGAGTCGATTCCAGCGCCGCCCGCCGGGCGCTTGTGGCTTCCGGGCATCGCACCCCAGTAGCTGTTGTGATGCTGATCGCCGGGGTCGCTCGGGCTCAGGCCGTCGCCGCCTTGAAAAGATCTTCCGGCAATGTGCGCCAGGCGATTTCGATTGCAAGCAATCAGAAGAACGCTGTTTGAGGCTGCTTAATTGAACAACTTCCTTGTTTGACCCTCCGGGCGCACTCATTTACCTTGAGAGTGCCGTTTCCACTTCGCGCAGCGAGGTCCGCGGCGCGAGGCTTCTTCCGTTAATGGATAAAAAACGAATATTGGCCAGTGCAGTTGTGTTCCTGATCCTGGCCGTTCTGGTTTACCTGCAATATCGCCACTGGCAGAGCTTCGACTGGGGCACATTCTGGGCGGAAACCCACCGCATCAGGAAAATCCACGTAGTGCATGCCATTGTGCTGATCTACATCGGATATTTCCTGCGCGCAGTACGCTGGAAAATTTTCCTGCAGCCGGCTCGTCCGCACGCCAAAATGATCGACCTGGTATCGCCAACGGTGATTGGGTTCACTGGCTTAGCACTATTGGGGCGCGCGGGAGAGTTCATCCGCCCTTATCTAATCGCGCGGCGAACCGATCTTCCCTTTTCTTCTCAGCTGGCGGTGTGGACGGTGGAGCGGATATTTGATGTTGGAGCGTTTACGGTATTGATGGTGCTGGCCATTTTTCTGCCCAGCGCGCTGCCGGCCATTCCGCATCCCGAATATTATGTGCGCTTTCGTGAAGGCGGATTCCTGTTGGTCGGAGCAGTGCTGGCGCTGGCTGTGGGCGCGATCGTGATTCGCCGCAGTGGCGACGCGGTGGCGCGATGGGTGGAGGAGCGGTTCGGACATCTCTCGGCAAACTTTGGCCACAAGCTGGCACAAAGAATTCGGGAATTCGGCACGGGACTCGACACCATTCACGGCCCGGTGTCGCTCTTGATGTTGAGTCTGGTTTCGGTTGGAATGTGGTACATCATCGCGCTGGCCTATAAGGAAGTGACCCACTCGTACGGGGTGGCTTCCCTGGACATTCCGGTGTCGCAAGTCTTGATTCTGATGGGAGCGAGCATGCTGGGATCGATGCTGCAGTTGCCGGCGGTGGGGGGAGGGTCGCAGATGGCCACCATTGCGGCGCTTTCAAGTGTCTTTGATGTTCCGCCTGAAATGGCAGCCAGTTGCGGGATTTTGCTCTGGCTGGTTACGTTTGCCGCCGTGGTTCCTCTCGGACTTATTCTGGCGCATCATGAAAGATTGTCACTGAGAAAGCTATCGGAAGAAAGTCATCGCAGCGAAGAAGCGGAGCTTAGCGGACCTCCCGCCTGAATGCTCCCCATGTCTATTACGCAGGTACCGGATGGCGGTCTGGGTAGCACCCGCCTGTTACAATTTCTGTATTAAATCCTAAAAATCCATTTTTAGTTCGGCAGTTTCGTTTCCGCCAACATTAGCGCCATGAAATGTCCTTTTTGCGGATTTGCCAACGATAAAGTCGTAGACTCGCGCGAGAGCAAGGAAGCGGAATCGATCCGCCGCCGGCGCGAGTGCCTGAAGTGCAGCAAGCGCTTCACCACCTACGAGCGCATCGATGAAATCCCTTACATGGTGGTGAAGAAAGATGGTCGCCGGGAAAAATTCGACCGCCAGAAAGTATTGAACGGATTGTTGCGGGCTTGCGAGAAGCGGCCAGTACCGATCGGCAAGTTGGAGCAGATTGTGAACGAGGCGGAGTCGTTCGTGATCGAGTCGCAGGAGCGCGAACGCAAAACCAGCGAATTGGGCGAACTCATCATGAACCGCTTGCGGCGCTACGACAAAGTCGCGTATGTGCGGTTTGCTTCGGTCTATCTCGACTTCAAAGACGTAAACGAATTCATGAACGAGTTGAGGGACCTGGTGAAAGCGAAAGAGGCCGGAGATGTGCGAGGCAAGACCCAGAAGGTCTGAAGCAACGGGATAGATTATGAGTCATAAAGTGACGCTGATACCCGGCGATGGCATCGGCCCGGAGGTAACGCAAGCGACGGTGCGGATTCTGGAGGCGACCGGCGTTAAGTTCGATTGGGAAACATTTCAGGTGGGCGCCGACGCGTTCGAGAAGTACGGTGAATACATCCCGAAAGACGCCTTGGAATCGATCGAACGCACACGCGTAGGTTTGAAGGGTCCAGTGACTACGCCGGTTGGTGGCGGCTTCTCCAGCATCAACGTGGCGCTGCGGCAGAAGTTTGAGCTGTATGCGAACTTTCGTCCCATTCGAAATCTGCCGCATATTCCAACGCGTTATCCGGACGTCGACCTCATCATCGTGCGCGAAAACACGGAAAGTTTATATTCCGGGCTGGAGCACGAAGTCGTTCCGGGAGTGGTAGAAAGCCTGAAGATCATCACGGAGAAGGCCTCCACTCGTATCGCAAAGTTTGCCTTCGAGTATGCGCGCAAGAATCAGCGCAAGAAAATTCATGCCATCCACAAAGCCAACATAATGAAGTTGTCCGATGGATTATTCCTGCGCTGCTGCCGCAGTGTGGCCAAGGGATATCCGGAGATTACTTATGGCGAACACATCGTGGACAATACTTGCATGCAACTGGTGATGAATCCTTATCAGTACGACATGCTGGTGATGGAAAACTTGTACGGTGACATTATTTCCGATTTGTGCGCGGCATTTGTCGGCGGACTGGGATTCGTGCCCAGCGCGAATCTGGGTGACCACTGCGCTATCTTTGAAGCGGTGCACGGCTCGGCTCCCGATATCGCGGGAAAGAATCTGGCGAATCCGACGGCGCTGTTGCGCTCTGGACTATTAATGTTGCGGCATCTCGGCGAGTTTGATGCGTCGATGCAGATCCGCAATGCGCTGGAAAAGGTATATCGACATCCCGAAAAACTGACGAAGGATGTTGGGGGCAAAGCAGGAACTTCCGAGTTCGCCGATGCGGTGATCGAGGAGATGCAGAACGCGAAGATGGAGCCCGCCGCCGTTCACTAGGAAAAGCCTTTGCTTTCATCTTGCAATTCCGCCATTGACTCTCGCCGCGGATGGGAGTAAATTCGCCCGTTCTGGGGAATCAGCGGGGATGGCGAAGACAACGCGCCGTGTGGGAGTAGTTCTGTTTCAGCTGGGCGGGCCTGATACGCTGGCTGCGATAGAGCCTTTCCTTTATAACCTTTTCTGCGATCCCGATATTATTGACTTTCCTTTTGCCCGCCTTGGCCGTAAACCTCTGGCCAAACTGATTTCAACCACGCGTGCCCGTAAAGTGCAGCATCATTATGCAACCATTGGTGGAGGCTCGCCGATCCGCCGCTTCACCGAGCAGCAAGCCCGGGCCCTGGAAGCAGCGTTGACCAGCGAGGGGTTGGCAGCACGATGCTTTGTGGCCATGCGCTACTGGCACCCGTTCACTCGTGAGGCCATCGCACAACTTCAGGCTGCCCATTGCGATGAGGTGGTTCTGTTGCCTTTGTATCCTCAATACTCCTCGACGACCACAGGAAGCAGTCTGAATGAATGGCGACGGCTGTTCCACGGTAATATCCCGGTACACAACGTGGGACACTTCTATCGGCATCCGATGTATTTAGACGCGGTAGTCGAGAAAGTGGATGAGGCGTTGTCGCGCTTCGAAAATCCAGCCCGGGCGGAGATTGTTTTCAGCGCGCACAGTATTCCCATGTCAATCATCGCCAAGGGCGATCCTTATCAGCGGCATATAGAGGAAACCGTGCGCCTGCTGATGGGTCGCGGGGGGTGGCCGAATCGTCACCGCCTCTGCTACCAGAGCAAAGTTGGCGCCAGCAAGTGGTTGCAGCCTTCGCTGCACCGCGCATTGCGTGATCTTGCGGTCGAGAAGGTGCGCGACGTCTGCGTCGTTCCGGTGGCCTTTGTTTCCGATCATGTGGAGACGTTGAGCGAAATCAATCACGAAGGCCGCGAAGAAGCGCAGCGGCTGGGGATTCATCACTTCGAGATGAGTTCCGGCCTGAACGATTCGCCAAAATTTATCTCTGCGTTGAGCCAGTTGGTGTTGCAGGCGCTCGACCAGGCTGTTCATTCCTTTAGTCCGATTCATAACACCGGAGGGCAAGTTGCGGCGCCAGAGTTGCTGGCCGCCGCAGGAGATTAGTACGAGTCTTTAAAAAAGCAGGGAGGCACTCATGGCGGTTCCGGGCAGTGAACAACCGAACCCGAGTCCAGATGCGGCGCAACCTGCGCCGCCGAGCGCGGTAGATGCCACGAAATATGTAGGCACGCCGGCGGTGGGAACCTCAAAGGCAGCAGCGTCGGCAGGACTCTCCTCGGCGGGACCCTCCAATACCGATATTGACCGGCGGCGACGACGATTAGTATGGGTGGGCGTCACCGCATTCCTCACCGCATGGTTCCTCGCTTTTTTCCGATTCTTTCTTCCCCGCACTCTTTTCGAACCGAACTCCGTTTTCAAGATTGGTTATCCCTCGGAGTTTGCGCTTGGCGTTGACACCAAGTTCCAACAGAAATATCGCATCTGGGTCGATCGCACGCCCGATCGGATATTCGTGATCTACGCGCGCTGCACTCACCTGGGATGCACGCCAGACTGGAAACCCAGCGAAAACAAGTTCAAATGTCCGTGCCACGGCAGCGGCTACGACAGCGAGGGAATCAATTTCGAGGGACCTGCTCCGCGGCCTATGGACCGCGCCAAAGTAGAACTGGCGCCCGATGGACAGATCATCGTCGACACCTCGCGGCTCTATCAGTGGCCGAAAGGGCAACCGACGCATTTCAACGATCCGGGAGCATTTTTGCCAGCATAGCTTCGTGACAGCCCCGGGGTACGCGGGAAGTACTCAAAGAAACTTAGAGGCATTTCATGGCTGAAGAGAACAACGGCAAGAACGGCAAAGTGGGACTGGTCGACCGAGTCAAAGACGACATTCAGGCGATGAAGGTCGACATTCCCGCCAAGGCGAAGGAACAGATTGAAGGGCTGAAAGATCCGACCAAAACTCAGGTCTACACTTCCATCTTCCGCCACAAGCACGATGACACTCCCCGCAATCGCGCATTGGGCGTGCTTTCCAACGTGTTCCTGCATTTGCATCCGGCGAAAATTAATCGGGATTCGGTGCGTTACAGCTACACCTGGGGTATGGGGGGAATCACTTTCTTTCTTTTTATCATCCTCACCTACACCGGCGTGCTGCTGATGTTTTATTACCATCCGAGCAAGGTGCAGGCGTTTCGCGACGTTCTCTATCTCGAACACGATGTTCCCTTCGGAAAGATTCTGCGCAACATGCACCGCTGGGCTGCTCACCTGATGGTGATCGCGGTGTGGCTGCACATGTTCCGCGTATTTCTCACCGGCTCCTACAAGAAACCGCGCGAATTCAATTGGAATATCGGCGTGCTGCTGCTGGTGTTCACTCTGCTGCTTTCATTCACCGGTTATCTTTTGCCGGATGATCAACTCGGATTCTGGGCTGTAACCGTAGGCACCAACATGGCAAGAGCTACGCCGCTGCTCGGACACGAAGGCCCATTCGGCTCAATGCTGGGCATGACTCCTTACAACGACGTGCGGTTCGGGTTATTGGGCGGATCGATCGTGGATGCGAACGCTTTGCTGCGCTCCTACATATGGCACTGCATTGGCATTCCGATTGTCGCTTCGATCCTGATGATTGTGCATTTCTGGCGCGTGCGGAAGGACGGCGGAATATCCGGCCCGGCGCCGGTGATGCTGGAGGCGGAAGCGGACAAGCCGCGCCGGGGGCCGAAAGCCGCGGGTGAGTAGCGGGTTCATGTGGGGACGGCCGCCCTCGGCTGTCCGCCGAACGCAGCTCGGTTGGTAGGTGCCAGCAGAAAAGAGTCGAGCTCCGCTCGACGTGGACGGCCGAGGGCGGCCGTCCCACACGAAGTTGGTGGAGAGATTATGGACTGGCGACAGATTTGGGAGATTTGCTCGGCTCCGGATAACGTGCCTATCGTTGGCTTGATTCCGCTGCTTGCTTTCTATATTTATCTCGCATGGAAGCAGGCGCATGCCAATGATCTGCTGATCGAGCAACTCGAAGGCGACGCCGCCCTCGCCAAAACGCATCACCGCAAGACCTGGCCCTTCAAGCCGGGATGGCAGAAGGAAGTTCACGTCTGGCCGTTCCTGCTGCGTATTGAATTCCTCGCCGCCATCATTGTCACTATCATTCTGATGGTGTGGTCGATCACGCTGAACGCGCCGCTGGAAGAACCCGCCAACCCTAATTTGACGATGAATCCTGCGAAGGCTCCGTGGTACTTTCTGGGCCTGCAGGAGATGCTCGTCTATTTTGATCCGTGGATCGCCGGTGTGGTCATGCCTACGGTGATCATCGTTGGATTGATGGTCATTCCTTATATCGATACGAATCCACTGGGAAGCGGCTATTACACCTGGAAGCAGCGCAAGTTTTCGATTGGAACATTTCTGTTCGGCTTCATCATCTTGTGGGTCTCGATGATCCTGATCGGAACCTTTATCCGCGGGCCCGGATGGCAGTGGTTCTGGCCGGGGCAAACCTGGGATCACAACCGCCTGATCTATGAAGTGAATCGCGATCTGCCGGATATTTTTGGGATCACCTCAAATATGGCAAAGGCGGTGTTCGGCGCAATTGTCGTTGGCGGGTATTACCTGCTGGGAGGATTTCTCGTTTACTCGCTATTCCGGCGATACATGGCGAAAGATTTCAAGCGCATGAGCCTGCTGCAATTTGGCATCACCCAGTTTCTTTTGCTGACCATGGTGGCATTGCCTCTAAAGATGGGGCTGCGGCTCTTGTGGCACATCAAGTATGTGTGGATTACACCTTGGTTCAATATTTGACCCTACTGGCATGCTTAGCATGTGGGTGCGGACAGCAGGTTTCTGACCGAGCCTTCGGCTCAGTTCGGAATGACAAAAAGATTTTCGGAGGAAGCGGTGCCTGAGAAACCCAACCCCGAGCAAGATCCGATCACAAGCAAGTCGTACGCTGCGTATTACCTGATCGCGACCCTGATTCTAATGGCGACTTTGTTCTGGGCCTTGTGGGATGAGGCTTGGGGCCAGCGTCCGTGGAAGGCTTTTCAGGAACACTGGAAAACTCGTTACTCCGCATTCCTAAACACAGCGCGATCGAAATCGGCAACGTCGGAAAAAGATGTGGAACAGAATCCGGACTACGCCGCGTTAAAAGAAGCGTACCAAAAAGCTTATCAGGAGTCGAAGCCGCAGGCAGATGAAGCGCGCAAGAAACTAGATGATGCCAGCGCACGGCTGCTTGCCGTGCAGAGCGTATTCACGGACCGTCGCGCCTACGTGAATGCGCTGACTTACGAATACGAAACCAGCACCAGCAATTCCGCGAAGGCCAGCAAGCGGAAAGAGATTGATAAGTACAAGAGCGAGCAGGCCACGGTTGAGTTTCCCGACGGCAGCAGGAAGAGATTTACTTTCCCGGAACTCGAGGAGACGTATAACGGCATTCGTAACGAACGCACGAAAATAAGTCTGGAACTTGGCGAAGCGCTCAAGCCCGTGACCGCGGCCAAGGCAAAGATGGATGGATACATCTCCGATCACATGGTCGATTTGACGCCGCAACAGATTGACGGTTTGAAGAAGAGGGCAACGGAGTGGGATCCAGCAATTGTCCAAATCAATGTAGCGGAAGCCAACATCGTGGACCGTTGCGAGTCCTGCCACATGAATGCGCGCGAGCCTATTAGAGTCACTGCCGCCTCCATGACGTCGAATGGCGAGAAAAAGCCCGACGAGTACGCCGACGCATTCGTGAGCCATCCCCAGCCTGAGTTGCTGAGCATTCACGATCCAGAAAAGTTCGGTTGCTCTCCCTGCCATCAAGGGAACGGCCGCGCCACCACGAGCGTGGAGAAGGCTCATGGCAATTACGAGCACTGGCTGTGGCCGTTGTATCCCAAAGAAAATTCGGAAGCAGGCTGCCAGAATTGCCATGCGGCCGACATGGTGCTCGTCAGCGGCGATCTCCAGTGGCAGACCATCAATAACGGCAAAGATCTCTTTCGCCAAAAGGGATGCATGGGTTGTCATCGCTATGAGGGCTATGACAAAGAGCCCGAAGACCTGAACACGATCAGCCAGCAGATCAAACAAATCGAAACGCAAAAGCGAGATAATCTGAAGGAGACCGCGTACCTGATGAAGCAGGCGGATGCGGCTGCGTCCAACGAGGACGCGAACCGCCTCAATGGCCAGGCGGTCGACTTGAGAGTGGCAAACAGCAAGCTGGACGGGCGTTTGCAGCAACTCGATTACCAGTCGCATAGTTTGATGCAGGACATGAAGAAGGTTGGGCCGAATCTAAAAGATGTGCGGCTGAAGCTGAACCGGAACTGGATTCCAGTCTGGCTGAAAAAGCCGACCGACTTCCGGCCCACTACGAAAATGCCAAACTTCCGCCTGAGTGAACATCAAATCCAGGCGATCTCGGCATATATCTGGCAATCGGGGCTCACTGATCCGCTTCCTAAACACAAGCCTGGGAACGCGGAGCATGGAAAAGAGTTATTTGAGACGCGCGGATGTTTGGCTTGCCACTCAATTGGAGAAGGCGATCAGATGCAGGGAGGAACCTTCGCCGCTAATC
>JBAVUV010000087.1:0-5961 GCA_049696955.1 Candidatus Sulfotelmatobacter sp.
GGACCGCTGGAAGATTTTATTCCTGAGGTTCTTTACGACGTGGCGGTGCTCTCGAATGTGCTCGAACACGCACTTGATCCGAAAGCCATGTTGACGAGGGTTCGCGGTTTGCTAAAACCTGGGGGCGAGGTTTGGATCAGCTGTCCAAATCGCGAAAGCTGGTTGCGCTGGGTCTTCGGGAGCTGGTGGATCAACTGGCACGTCCCTTTTCACATTACCCACTTTTCTTCCGAGATGCTGCAAGATCTCCTGAAAAAATGCGGCTTCCATGCGATCGAAACGCGGCAGATTACTCCCGCTCTGTGGGTGGCTTCTTCGATGGTAGCGCGTCTGTTTGCCCAGCCGGGCAAGCCCACCCGGCAACTGCGGAATCCGTTCTTAATGTTTGGCCTCGTGCTGGCCTGCCGGGGGTTGCTTTTCCCGCTGCTTTACTGGGGCAACCAGGCTGGGCGGGGAGATTGCCTGGTTGCGGTCGCAGCTAAAGCCGATTGATTCCGATAACCCTCCTCTCATGAAGAAAGCACTCATCACCGGCATCACCGGGCAGGACGGCTCCTACCTCGCTGAATTCCTTCTCAGCAGGGGATATGAAGTTCACGGCATCAAACGTCGCAGCTCTTTGCTGAACACGGAGCGCATCGACCACCTCTATGAAGACCCCCACGTTCCCGACCGCCGTTTCTTTCTGCACTACGGCGATATGACCGATGCCAACAGCCTGATTCGCGTCGTCGAAAAGGTGCAGCCAGATGAGATCTACAATCTGGCGGCCCAGAGTCATGTCGCCGTCTCCTTTGAGCAACCGGAATATACCGCGAACACGGACGGCCTCGGCACCCTGCGCCTGCTCGATGCGGTGCGCGTCCTCGGCCTGGAACGAACCGCCCGCTTCTATCAGGCTTCAACCTCGGAGCTGTACGGTCTGGTGTCCGAGACACCGCAGACCGAGCGCACCCCGTTCCATCCCCGGTCGCCTTACGGAGTCGCGAAGTTGTATGCCTTCTGGATCACGGTGAACTATCGCGAAGCCTACGGCATGTATGCCTGCAACGGAATCCTGTTCAACCACGAATCTCCGGTGCGGGGCGAGACCTTCGTCACCCGCAAAATCACTCGCGCCTTGGCGCGCATTAAATTAGGCCTGCAGGATTGTCTCTATCTGGGAAATCTCGAAGCCCGGCGCGACTGGGGCCACGCCCGCGACTATGTGGAAATGCAGTGGCTGATGATGCAGCAGGAGGAGCCGGAGGACTTCGTGATTGCCACCGGGGAGCAGCACTCGATCCGCGAGTTCGTCGAAACTGCGGCCGAGGAGTTGGATATGTCTCTCTCCTGGAGAGGAGCAGGCCCGCAGGAAAAGGGATACGACGCGCGGGGCAAATGCCGGGTGCAGATCGATCCTCGTTATCTGCGTCCGGCCGAGGTGGATTCTCTGTGGGGAGTTGCGGACAAAGCCAGAACCAAACTGGGCTGGCGTCCGCGGATCACGTTTCGCGAGCTGGTGCGGGAAATGGTGCAGTCCGATTTGCAGACCGCC
The DNA here is from genome assembly GCA_049696955.1 of Candidatus Sulfotelmatobacter sp. Lineage (GTDB taxonomy): Bacteria > Acidobacteriota > Terriglobia > Terriglobales > Acidobacteriaceae > Sulfotelmatobacter. Next base: position 1,538 of record JBAVUV010000087.1, read on the forward strand.
GAGCGTGACAAGGTAATGAAGACGTCGGGCTACCGCGTCTTCGAGTACCACGAATAGTTCACCAAAAATTCATGGAGCTTTCCGATAAAATCTTCGTAGCCGGACATACTGGACTAGTAGGCTCGGCGCTGCTGCGGCGCTTGCAGGCGGCGGGATACCATCATCTGCTGCTGCGCAGCCGCTCCCAACTGGACCTCAGCGATGCCAGCGCGGTGCGCGAATTTTTTTCCGCAAACCATCCCCGTTATGTTTTTCTGGCTGCCGCTAAAGTCGGAGGAATCGTTGCGAACCAGACGCTGCCGGCAGACTTTATCCTGGAGAACCTGCGAATTCAGACCAACGTCATCCATGAATCCTGGCGTAGCGGGGTCGAACGTATTCTCTTTCTCGGTTCCAGCTGTATTTATCCCCGGCTCGCTCCCCAACCCCTGCGCGAGGAGTCCTGGTTAACCGGGCCGCTTGAGCCGACGAACCGCGCTTATGCGGTGGCGAAGATTGCCGGCATTGAAATGGGTTGGGCCTACAACCGTCAGCACGGGACCGGATTCGTTGCCGCCATGCCCACCAACTTGTATGGTCCAGGGGACAACTACCATCGCGAGCATTCCCATCTGATTCCCGCACTGCTGCGCAAAATGCACGAAGCGAAAATATGCGGCGCCAAGCAAGTGGTGATTTGGGGAAGCGGGACCCCGCGGCGGGAATCTCTGCACAGCGATGATGCCGCCGATGCCTGCATCTTCCTTTTAAGCTTGCCCCCGGCGCAATTCAGCCAACTGAGCGGCGGTGACGAGCACGCCCCCCTGGTGAACATTGGCTGCGGCGAAGACATGACGGTGCGAGAGTTGGCGGAACTGGTGGCCGAAGTGGTGGGGATTAAGCCTGAACTGGCGTTCGATGCTTCGAAGCCGGATGGAACCCCGCGCAAGCTGCTCGATGTCAGCCGCATGGCCGCACTTGGCTGGAAGCCACGCATCAGCCTGCGCGACGGCCTGCAACAAACCTATGCCGATTTCTGCCGCTGGCCACCCGCGCTCGATTCGAGCGACGTCCGGCCGTCCACAGCCGTGACCCAGTGCGCATTCTGATTCACGGCCTTAACTTCGCCCCGGAACTGGTCGGAGTTGGCAAATACACCGGAGAGATGGCCGGGTGGTTGGCAGCGCGCGGCCACCAGGTACGGGCAGTCACTGCGCCGCCGTTCAATCCGCAGTGGAAAGTAATGACTGGATTTTCGGGGTGGAGGTATGCCAGCGAGGATCCCGATTGCCGGCGGGCAGATCTTCTGCCATCAGATTGCGCAATCGCCATCGGACACTTGCGGGTGCTTCGTTGCCCGTTGTGGGTGCCGCAGCATCCCTCAGCCGTAAAACGCATTTTGCATCTGGCCAGCTTCGCGCTCGCCAGTTTTCCCGTGATGCTCGGCCAGGGTGTCTGGCGGCCGGAGGTGGTGCTGGTCGTCGAACCTACACTTTTCTCGCTGCCGGCGGCCTGGCTCTGCGCCCGATTCTCTGGCGCCCGCAGCTGGCTGCATGTGCAGGACTTTGAAGCCGACGCGGGGTTTGAGCTGGGACTGCTGAACTCATCCGCAATTCGGCAAGTCATCGCAACCGCGGAAAAAATTTTCATGTCCGCTTTCGGACGGGTTTCCACGATTTCCCAGAAGATGCTGGCCACGCTGCTCTTGAAAGGAGTGTCCGCCTCCGCCTGCTGTATGTTCCCCAACTGGGTGGATACGGCTGCCATCTATCCCCGATCCCAGCCGAGCCCGCTGCGGGCGGAGCTGGGTATCTCTGCCACGGAGACAGTGGCGCTGTACGCCGGAACCATGGGTCGCAAGCAGGGATTGGAAATTCTGGCGGAAACCGCCTGCCGCTTGTCCGGGACCAGCGGTCTGCGCTTCGTGTTTTGCGGCGAAGGTCCGGGCAAAGCTGGACTGGAGACTCTCACCGCCGGCCTGGCCAACGTTCAGTGGCTTCCGCTTCAGCCTTTCGACCGGCTAAACGATTTGCTCAATCTGGCCGATATACATTTATTGCCACAGAAAGCCGATGCGGCCGACCTGGTGATGCCTTCGAAGCTGACCGGAATGCTGGCCAGCGGACGGCCGGTTGTGGCCACGGCCGCCGCCGGCACCGAGCTCGCTCAGACGGTCGAGGGACGGGGAATTGTAGTCGAGCCGGGAGACGCCGGCGCCTTTGCTCATGCGGTGGAGGAACTTGCCCACGACCGGAGTTCGCGGGAAAGACTGGGGAAAAGAGCCCGCGAATATGCAATTTCTGAACTGGAAAAGGAAACAATCCTTTACCGCTTCGAGCAGGACTTGCTGCAGTTCGTCGCGGCTGGTTAAGTTTCCGCTCTCCGGCACCGCTGGCCGAAGACAAATCGTGATCCAATCGCAGAGGAGAGGCGTTAGTGGGTAGCGTCGGGACCAGCGCATTCGATGGCAGCGGAGTAGTTTTTTCGCCTTACTGGAAAAGCGACGTCCGGCGGGCCGTCAAACGCGGCCTCGATGTTCTGGTCGCGGGTGCTCTGCTCATCCTCTTCTCTCCTTTGTTTATGTTCCTGGCAATCGCAGTCAAATCAGGTTCTCGGGGAAAAATCTTCTACCGCTGGCGAGTGGTGGGGAAGGAAGGCAGGCCCTTCCTGAGCTTCAAGTTCAGGTCCATGGTGAGTAATGCCGATGAACTCAGGGACCACCTCGAAGGCTGCAACGAGATGACGGGACCAGTTTTCAAAATCACCGACGACCCACGCGTCACGTCGACGGGAAAATGGATGCGCCGCTACAGCCTGGATGAACTGCCACAGCTCTACAGCGTGCTGAAAGGGGACATGAGCCTGGTGGGTCCGCGCCCTCCGCTAGCCACCGAATTCTCACGTTTCACGGCTTACCAGAGGCAAAAGCTTTCCGTGAAGCCTGGCATCACCGGCTTATGGCAAGTCAGCGGCCGCAATCAGATCAGCGATTTTGACCAGTGGGTGCGACTAGATCTCGACTACATCCGGCGCTGGTCGTTGTGGCTCGACACTAAAATCTTGCTGCGCACGCTGGCAGCTGTTTTCGCGGGTTCCGGCAAATAGGGGCTCCGGTAAATAAGCAAAAGGAGTTTGCTCGACTCATGCGTGTTCTGATCACCGGCGGTGCAGGTTTCATCGGAAGCCATTTAGCTGACCGATTTCTTCGCGACGGCTTTCAGGTGCGGATACTCGATAGCCTGGTTCCCCGAGTTCATCCCCGTGGCCGTCCGAGTTACCTGCCGGCAGCCGCCGAATTTATCCAGGGTGACGTTACCGAGCGCGATGTGGTGCTGGCTGCGCTGCAAGGAGTCGACATCGTTTCCCATCAGGCGGCGTATCAGGATTACATGCCGGATTTTTCCCGTTTTCTCCAGGTGAATGCAGTGAGCACGGCGCTTTTATTTGAACTCATCATCGCGCATCGTTTGCCGGTAAGAAAAATTATTGTCGCTTCTTCCCAAGCCGTATATGGAGAAGGCCAGTACCGGTGCGCGGGCCATGGCGGGTTTCAGCCGGTGCCGCGTTCTCCCCGGCAGCTGCGGCGCGGAGAGTGGGGAGTGGTTTGTCCCCGGTGCGAAGCCCCAGCCCAGGCTTTACCCCTCGAGGAGCAGCACAGCAATCCTTATAACCCGTATGCGGTTTCGAAACTGGCGCAGGAAAAGACCGCTCTGGGACTGGGATGGCTGCATGGCATTCCCACGGTGGCGCTGCGCTACTCGATTACCCAGGGCAAACGGCAATCGCTCTACAACCATTACTCCGGCGTATGCCGCATCTTTTGCAGCCGCGCTTTGCAGCATCTGCCTCTGGTTCTTTATGAAGACGGCCACCAGACTCGCGACTTTGTCCACGTGGATGACGTGGTAGAGGCCAACATGCTGGTCTTGGAAAAAGACGAAGCCCATAGCCAGGCATTCAATGTAGGCGGCGGACGCGTCACCACAATTCTCGACTACGCCCGCCACGTGCTCGAGCGTGTCACCAGCGCGGCGGGAATCGAAGTTTCTGGCGAATATCGCCGGGGGGATAACCGGCATAGTGTTTCCAGTATCAAGAAAATCAGCGACCTGGGTTGGAGGCCACAACACAATCTCGAGAAGATTCTCGATGACTTCATGGAATGGATCGAGAGCGCGGGCGGAATCCCGGCCGGCTTGCCGGATGCACCCGCCGATATGCGCGCCGCCGGGGTATTGCTGAGCGCCACAAGTTAGTTGCGTCCTGACAAGTTAGTTGCATCCTGACTTGGATTATTGCTTTAGTTTTGGCGGTCCATACCGTTATCCACAACTATGACCACCCTTACCGCATTCGACGTTTCCGCCTATCTCGAAGAGTTGTCCGCCGCCATCCATAAAATGCCGGTGCTGGCAATCGACAGTCTGATTCGGGTATTTCTCCAG
>JBAVUV010000088.1:0-3174 GCA_049696955.1 Candidatus Sulfotelmatobacter sp.
GCGAAGAGAAGTGGGAAAAGCAGATTGACGCGTTGATGGAGGCGGTGGATAAGAGTATTCCGCAGCCGGCGCGGGAGTTGGATAAGCCGTTCCTGATGCCGATTGAGGATATCTTTTCGATTCAAGGGCGCGGCACGGTGGTCACAGGCCGTATCGAGCGCGGCAAGGTGAAGGTTGGCGAAGAAGTTGAGATCGTCGGCTTCCGCGAGACGCGTAAGACGGTTGTGACCGGCGTTGAGATGTTCAAGAAGCAGCTGGATGAAGGTATGGCGGGCGACAATGCCGGTCTGCTCTTGCGCGGCATTGCGAAGGAAGATGTCGAGCGCGGCATGGTCCTGGCGAAAGGTGGATCGATTACTCCACACACCAAGTTCAAGGCGGAAGTTTACATCCTCACCAAAGAAGAAGGTGGACGGCATACGCCATTCTTCAAAGGATATCGTCCGCAGTTTTATCTGCGAACGACCGACGTGACCGGAGTTGCCGAGTTGCCGGCGGGCACCGAGATGGTGATGCCTGGGGACAATGTCTCACTGGTGATTGAGTTGATCACGCCGGTGGCGATGGAGAAGGGCTTGCGCTTCGCCATTCGTGAAGGCGGGCATACCGTAGGTGCCGGAACGATTTCGGAGATTGTGCAGTAGCAAAAAAATGCGGAGCTTTGCTCCGCGGACAGCCGAGGGCGGCTGTCCCCACAGAAACAAAGTCAGAAGCAGGGAGTGAATTATGCCCCGAGAGATTGTTACGTTACAGTGCGGTGATTGCAAAGAGCGCAATTATTCGACTACCAAGAACCGGAAGACGACAACGGAGCGGCTGGAGTTCAAAAAGTTCTGCAACCGCTGCCGCAAGCATACGCCGCATAAAGAAGTGAAATAAATTGTTGATTTCTGATTGATGATTGCCAATCAACAATCACAAAATCAACAATCAGCAATGGTTTTAGGGGCGTAAGCTCAACGGTTAAACTGTCGGTCTCCAAAACCGAACTTGGGGGTTCGAATCCCTCCGCCCCTGCCAGATTTTTGGACCGAGCCGGGAACGATTAGGAGCTTTATGGCAGTGGAGACGAAAAAGAAGATGGCAAACTCATTGGCGTCCGCCGGAGACAACTTTGGAGACCGGCTGAAGTCCTGGCCGGAGCGAATTAAGGCGTTCTACAACGACGTGCGCACGGAGACGCGCAAAGTCACGGCGCCGTCGTGGAAAGAAGTGCAGGCTACTACGGCGGTTGTCGTGGTTACGGTATTCATTTTCGGCGTGTACTTTTTCATTATCGATAACATACTTCAGAAGGGCGTCTCCTACTTGTACGGTTCTTTCGGGCACTAAATCAGAACGCAGCACCGGAGCTTAACTTGATCATGCAGGACGAAGAAAAGAACGAAGCGGCAGCAGGTGTTGAACAACCGCCGACCGCCGATGGCGCTGCCCCAAGCGGCGAGCCGCCGCGCAATCCGAACATGAAGTGGTACATCATCCACTCCTACTCCGGATTTGAGCGCAAGGTGAAGGAGTCGCTGGAGTCGCGCGTAGCGGCCTTCGGCCTGCAGGAAAAAATCGGCAAGGTGCTGATCCCGACCGAGTCAGTCACCGAAGTTCGTGGCGGCAAAAAATACACGTCCGAGCGCATGTTCTATCCCGGCTATGTGCTGGTCGAAATGGACATGGACGATCATGTCTGGCACGTCGTGAAATCCACGCCGCGCGTGACTGGCTTCGTAGGCACCGGCCAGCAGCCCACCCCATTATCCGATGAAGAAGTGCAGCACATCGTCTACAAGGTAGCCGACAGCCGCGAGAAACCCAAGCTCAAGGTCAAGTTCGAGAAGAACGAAACCGTGCGCATTTCGGAAGGGCCGTTCGCGACCTTCCAGGGCATTGTGGATGAAGTAAACGAAGATCGCGAAACGTTAAAAGTAATGGTCACAATTTTCGGCCGCTCGACGCCGGTGGAGTTGGAATTCAACCAGGTGGAGAAAGTGGCGTAAGGCATTTTCGATTTCCGATTTCCAAGTGTCGAGGTTCAATCGGCAATTGGAAGTCGACAATCGGAAATAAAGATTTCGAGGAATCATGGCAAAAAAAGTAACAGGTTTCGTAAAGCTACAGATCGCGGCAGGCAAGGCGACCCCGGCTCCTCCAGTGGGACCGGCACTTGGTCAGGCGCAGATCAACATCATGGAGTTCTGCAAGCAGTTCAACGCGCGGACGAATCAGAAGGAAATGGAAGGCTTGATCATTCCGGTCGTGGTTTCGGTTTACAGCGACCGCTCTTTCACCTTCATCACCAAGACTCCGCCAGCTTCGATTTTGTTGAAGCGCGCGGCGGGCATCGCCAAAGGATCGGGGACGCCGAATAAGGATAAAGTCGGCAAGGTGACGTTGAAGCAGGTCGAAGACATCGCGAAACAGAAGATGCCGGATTTGAATGCGGCATCGGTCGAGACCGCGATCAAGAGCGTTCGCGGAACCGCGCGTTCGATGGGTATTGAAGTGGTTGGATAGCAGCGGAGCTTCGCTCCGCGGACGGCCGAGGGCCGGCCGTCTCCACATTGAAGCTTAAGTCGAAATCACCACGGCTCACTGAAGCAATGATGAGCGGTGGGAGACAAAGGAAGAGTAAATGAAAAAAGAAGGAAAGAATATCGCCAAGGCGCATTCTTTAGTTGAGAAGCGCCCTTACACGCTTCAGGATGCGGTTCCGCTGCTGCAGAAAGTCAAGTTCGCAAAGTTCGATGAAACGGTCGAGGTCACATTGCGGCTGGGAGTCGATCCCAAACATGCCGACCAGATGGTGCGCGGAACGGTCGTTCTGCCGCACGGCCTGGGTAAGTCAAAGAAGGTTCTGGTGATCGCTTCCGGCGACAAAATCAGGGAAGCGGAAGCCGCGGGCGCCGATTACGCCGGTGGCGAGGAGATGGTCGAGAAGATCACGAAAGAGAACTGGACCGACTTCGACGCCCTGATCGCCACTCCGGACGTGATGAAATCCGTTGGACGCTTGGGTAAGATTCTCGGGCCGAAAGGCCTGATGCCGAATCCGAAGACGGGCACGGTCACAGTCGACGTAGCCAAAGCGGTGCAGGAAGTAAAGGCCGGCAAGGTGGAATTCCGCACCGACAAAACTGCGCTGGTGCATGTGCCGGTGGGAAAGATTTCGTTTTCGCCCGA
>JBAVUV010000089.1:0-5789 GCA_049696955.1 Candidatus Sulfotelmatobacter sp.
CTGCCGGCCGTTTGTAGTCTCTCCGGGTTGCCTGGGAATTTGGTGTCCGGAGGGGCGAAATATTCGCTTCGCCGGTTTCAATCCGGATCAGCTGGAGCCCTTTGATCTTGCAGAAATTGCGGGATGGTTCAAGCAGTCTTCCGACAGGATCTACTCCAGGACACCGCCAATCGCTGACTTCGAGCTGCCTCTTACGCTTGGTCCAGGCATGCACAAAATTGATGTCCCCGGCGAGTTGGCCTCGATCGATGAGTTAATCATACCCACAAGTTATAAAGCGCTTTCGAACGACGATCCCGCGTTTGCGTTGTTCGCCGTCTATCTGCAAGGCGGCCTGGTGGAAGTCCTGCCGCAAAAATGGTTCACAGCCTCACAGTATCAGGTGGGCAAGCAATGGATTTCGCGCGCCGCCCGCGATGCGGAATCGCATCGCATTTTTGGGGAATGTTTTGGCGCGGGAACCTTTGTGTTGGAAGAAGACGGCTGCCGGATGGCGGAGTGGCTGGACAAAAAGTCTTAGATTCACTGCGCGAGTCTTAAGCCGGTACGCTCCGAATGAAAGCTCCAATGTTCCATGAGGTTCGACTGCGCGCCCGAGTGTTCAACCGCAACGATTCCCAACTAAAAAATGAACTTCAAGCCGAGCTGGATTTGCCGGGGTGCGAAAGCGGCGTCAGGCTTCATGAAATTTTGGGGCTGCTGGTAGTAGGCGGGGTAGGGTGTTCCGTTTACGTACGTCGTGTATTGCGTGAAGGTGGTGGCTTCGGCCGTGAGGCCGTTGGAGGTTATGGTGACGCGCTGGTTGTCGCGGTTGAAGAGGTTGAAAGAGTCGGCCGTGAATTCGAGCCGGTAGCCATGGCCCACGTGGATTTTGCGGACCAGGCGCAGGTCGGTGGAGGAGTAATCGGGTCCAGTGAATCCGTTGCGGCTGTAGCCGGGTAGACGATCGTTGAGATCATTGCCGTCCTGGTTAGGATCGCCACTGACGGTCGCATTCACGGGGCGCCCGCTGCCGGCGGTGACGATACTGGAAATTTTCCACTCATTGAAAACATGGCCGAGGAGTTCGTGGCCGCGATGGAAGAAGCGTGGCTCGGCGGAGAAGGCGGCAACAAAGCAGTTGCGCTGGTCGGTGACGCTGGGTCCGCGCTCAGCATTCGGTTGGTAGGAGTTTTGGACTGTGGCGGGTTCGCCAGCGACGAGAGCGTCCTGACCGTCGTCGATGGCGTGGGCGTAGGTATAGGAAAGACGGAGGTACGTTCCGTGCGACATGCGGCGGTTGATGGAGAGAGTCGCACCGTTGTAGACGCTGGAGGCGGCGCTTTGGAATTCGTCAATTTCGCCGAGCTGGGCGATGGGACGTCCGAGAGGATTGATGCATGGGGGAAATGTGCAGGTCGCCGACTGCGTGTATTGCCAGGTGGCGAAGGAATCGACGGTGTAGTAGCCGTTCTGAAATATCGAGCCGGTGGAATCGAAGATGGGATAGGTGAGCGCGACCGGTTGCGGAAGGTTGACATCGAGAGCGCGAATGAGATGTTCACCATGGACGTAAAGATAGGAGACGGCGACAGTGGTGTGGCCGGCAACCTCGCGCTCGAGGGTGAGGCTGGCTTGCTGGACGCGTGGCGTGACAAAGTTCGGAGCGAACGCTGAAACATCGTTAGTGACGCCCTCGCTGAATCCCTGCGGAAGATTGCAGTTTGCTGAGGTGAGCGAGCAAGTGACGAGCGGATTGGGATAGGTGGGGAAAACCTGGCGGTCGGCATAAATATTGTTGTTGAGAAAGACCTGGGCGTCGGTGATGCCGTTTTCGGTGGCGATAGCTGAGTTATAAATCTGCGGGATGCGGACGTAGAAAAGCCCGTAGCCCCCGCGGATGACGAGCGGGTGATTCTTGCCAATGGAGTAGGCGAATCCGGCGCGGGGACCGAAATTGTGCGGATTGTAGGGGACCCGGCCGGCGGGAGGAAACAGCGGATTGACTTCGAGTCCGGCGGTGGTGAAAGTTTGCAGATCCCAGCGAACCCCGAGGTTGACGGCTAGATTATCGGTGACGCGGATGGTGTCCTGGGCGAAGGCGGCATAGTCGTTGCTGTTGGGATTGGAAGCGGCTTGGCCGAAATTTTGCAGATAGTAGTGAGGGACGGCGTGGGCGTAGGCGCGGAGCGGAGTGAGCGGAAGCCCGGCTTCCTGCGGTTCGAAGGTGAAGGGGTTGACTTTGATTTCGTCGAAAAGATATTCGCCGCTTTGCTGGCTGGGAAAGAAATCATAGATCCACGTGATGAGAGAGTCTCCGCCAAATTTGAAGGAGTGGCGGCTGGTATCCAGACTGAGAGTCTCGGCAAGCTGGGCGCGGTGTTCGCGCGTGGAACGAGGAAGCAGATCGGAGCGGCCGATACCGTCGATGATGTCAGTGACTTTGATGAGCGTGTCGTTAGTGTTGGTATAGGACTGGCGCAGGTCGCGGGAGAACTGGGCGCGGAGATGGCTGATGAAACGCGGAGTTAGGCCTGAGGTCAGCGAAGCCGAGCCGGTGTCCGTAGAGACGGTTTCTTCGCCGTTGTCGGAGATGGAATCGTAGGTGACAGGGCTGGCGGGGTCGAGGAATACGTTGTTCGATCCCCAGTAGCGTGAAGAGTTATAGCGCAGGGCGAGCTGGTTGCGTGGCGTGAGATTGATATCGAGTTTGGCGTAGGCAGCGTTGCCGATTTGCGCGGCGGGAAAAGATCCGGCGTAGGAGCTGAGTTTGGCCGCCGCGGCAAAAACCAGAGCCTGGTCGCTGGCCTCGTAATCGCCGGGTGTGTAAGGTCCGGTTCCGGCTTGAGGAACGACCTGCATCGTGCCGTCGAGAAATTCGACGACGTTGGGGACGTGGAAGTAGTGCTGGTCGAAGCCTCCAAAGAAGAAAATTTTGTTTTTCTTGATCGGGCCGCCGACGGTGCCTCCGCCTTGCTGTTGGCGGCTGTGCGGCTTGAAGGTCATCATGGGATCGGTGGCGCCAAATCCGCTGTCGCGGATGTAATAGAGGCCGGTTCCGTGCCAGTGATTGGATCCGGATTTTGTAACGACATTCACGACTGCGCCACCGGCGCGTCCGAGCTCAGCGCCGTAGGAATTGGTGGAGACGCGGAACTCCTGCACAACTTCGTTGGAAAACTGGTAAGGAGTGCGATATAGGCCGCGGGCCTGAGCGTAGAAGGCATTGTTGAAGTCGCCACCATCGACCAGAAAGCTGTTTTGGAACCCGCGAAGGCCACCGAAGGAAAGATCGCCGTTAGTGGCGGAAGTGAGGCTGCGCGGATCCTGCGTGACGCCGGGCGAGAGCAGCATGAGGTCGGAGAAGCGGCGGCCGTTGAGCGGAAGATCGGCGATGGCGCGCTCGTCAATGAGAGTGGAGACGGCGCTGGGATTGGTGTCGACGACTTTAGGCGCGCCGGAAACGGTGACATTTTCCTGCGGGCCGGCGATGGTGAGATGGAATTCGATTTCGGTAGCGGCGCCGACATCCACGTGGAGTGGCGGGGTCTGTTGCGGTGACATTTTATCCGCGACGGCGCGGGCGGTGTAGTCGCCCGGAGGCAGAAGGTCGAGCGAGAAGCGGCCTTCGGAGTCAGATGTAGCGGAGTAGCGGACGCCGGTGGCGGAACTGACGGCGACGACGGAAGCCTGGGCGATGTGGGCTCCAGTGGGATCGAGCACGGTGCCGTGGATGGCGCCGGTGGCGGCGTCCTGGGCGGCGAGTGAGGTCAGCAGAAAACAGGTTGCAACGAGACAGAGTGAGGCGCGTGGCATGGAGTCCCACCTTTGACGAGATGAGGCTCGGAGAGTGTGTCCCCCATCGCTTTACCGGAAGCTCTGCGGGGATTTAGGGAAACCAAGTTCTGTATAGCACGGGTAAGGCGAAAAAGGTTGTGACGAAGCGCAGTTCTTTTTGGGATGAGTGCAGAAGTGGGAAAGCGGTAGGCTCTCGAAGATGAGGGCTGGTCCGAGTCGGGAAGCCGGAAATTAAATTTTTGCTTTTGGGTGGCGCAGCGCTTTTAGCGCTGTAGTAAGAAAATTGCCAGGGATTGGGCTTTAGCCTCTGAGGTACCTCAGCGGCTAAAGTCGCATGTCCTCGATGAGCTAGATCGCAGCGCTGAACGCTGCGCCGCCAAAAGGCCATCACCCGAAAGCCATCGCCCGAAGGCCATTATCCAAAAGGCATCACCCAAAAGGCCATTACCCAAAGGCCATCGCCCAAAGGCTGCCGCCCGAAGGCCTTTCCACCAAAGTGTCGCAGTCCGAAAGTGCTTGCTGTCCAAAGATGCTTGGGCGAGGGCGCGGATTAGCTTTTCATTCTTATCCCGATCCCCAAATCGCGCAGCTGCGAATCGCTGACCGGCGTTGGTGCGTCCACCATCAAATCCACGGCCCGGGCGGTTTTCGGGAAGGGAATTACTTCACGCAGGCTTTCGGCTCCGGCGATGATCATGACGATGCGGTCCAGGCCAAGGGCGATTCCGCCGTGCGGAGGCGTGCCGTATTCGAGGGCTTCAAGGAAGAATCCGAAGCGGGCGCGGGCTTCTTCTTCGTTCATGCCTAGGGCGCGGAAGATTTTGCTTTGAATATCCTGGCGATGAATACGAATAGATCCTGAGCCCAGTTCGGTGCCATTGAGGACGACATCATACGCCAGGGCGCGGACTGCACTGAGCGGGGATTGCGGATCTTTCACCGATTCGACTCCGGCTTCGAGTAACTTCATGTCCTCTTCGTGCGGAGAGGTGAAGGGATGATGCGCGGCCATCCACTGCTTTTCGCCCTCATCCCATTCGAACATGGGGAAATTTGTGACCCAGAGGAAGCGGAAATCATTTGCCGGGTCGCCGGTCTTCTTGAAGATGCCGTGGCGGTCGGCGTACTTCTGCGCTAAGGCCAGGCGCAACAGTCCCGCGGAGGCGTAGATGGCCAGCTCCTGCGGCGTGACTTTTCGGTGCGCGGGCATGGCAGTTTGGGGACCAGACTGGGCGGCGCCTGCGACCAACACGATCAGATCGTTGTCTTCCATCCCGATCTTTTTCGCGATCGCTGCTGCGGCTTCGGGAAATTTGTTGGCGATGCGTTTGAAGTCTTCGAAAATCTTCGCTCCGCCTTTGGAGTGGAACATGGGCTTGATGTCGTCGCGCTCTTTGCGCGACAGTTCGCCAACTTTGGGCGTGCGGATAGCAATCAGCGGAAGATTCGGATTGATCGCGAGCTCTTGCAGATTCTCCGGCGTGAAGCACTCGCGCACGTCGGTGAAGGCGGGCAGGCGCAAGTCTGGTTTGTCGATTCCGTAAAGGCGGATAGCTTCGTCGTAATCCATGCGCGGGAAGGGAGTCTTGATTTCGGATCCGGCGGCGCGGAAGGCCGCGGTGAGAAATCCTTCGACAACCTCCCATACGCGCTCCGGCTGCGGGTAGGTCATTTCCAGATCGATCTGGGTGAACTCGGGCTGGCGATCGGCGCGCAGGTCTTCGTCGCGGAAGCAGCGCACGATCTGAAAATATTTGTCGAAGCCGGAGATCATTAATATTTGCTTGAACATCTGCGGCGATTGCGGCAGAGCGTAGAAGGTCCCGGGCTGCACGCGGCTGGGGACCAGGTAATCGCGCGCGCCTTCGGGCGTGGAGCGGGTCATAAAAGGAGTTTCGATTTCGAAAAAGCCCTGGTCCGAAAGATAATCCCGAATGGCTTTGGCCACTTTGTGACGAGTCTCGATGTTGAACTGCATCACGTCACGGCGAAGATCGATGTATCGATATTTC
>JBAVUV010000090.1:0-4626 GCA_049696955.1 Candidatus Sulfotelmatobacter sp.
GTGTCGGACGCGAGCGAAAGAGCATAGTGCTTCAAATCAGCGTGAGAGGTGAGCCATTGCTGCTGTTCCGCCATGCCTGAGGAATCGCTGCCAAGAAATGCCATCGCATAAAGCGGAAGACGAAACATGTAGCCATCCATGCCGCGCGCCTTCGCGCGGTCAATCGTTGCGCGGGCCTGGCCGAAGCGCTGGAGCGCTAATTGATAACCAGCTAGATTGGAGTAAGCGGGGACTTCGGCGGGGCCAAACTCCTGCGCCTTCGCAGTCATTTCAGCAGCGGTCTCATATTGTCCCAAGGCGGCATACTCTTCGCCAAGACTGAAGTACGCGGTCGCGCTTCGCGGGTATGTCTCAATCATCTCGTGGAAAGTTCGCGCTGCCTTGTCATGCTCGCCCGTCACGGTGGAATAGTAGTTCCCAGTAATCAAGAGCTTCGAACGATCGTTGGCGTGTTGCCTCAGTTCGAACGCCTTGGTGTAGTACTGGCTGGCGCGTCCTAGTTGGTTGAGGCTGAAGTAGTCGTCGCCCACGTCGTAATAGGCCATTGCAAAACTGGGGTCGAGTTCTATGGCGTGTTGGTCAAGCGCGAGAGCTGCCTGCACTCCTTGTTCGTTGTACGCCTTCAGGGCGCTCGCATATGTGCTCAGTGCCTCGAGAGAGGAAGTCGTTGCCTCAGACAAGGGCACGTCGAACTTCTGGACCGTTGACGGCGGCTCTCCGAGTTCAGCGCGCAATTTCTTGGAAGCTCGCCCGATCGTATCGAGGACGTCTGTCTTGCCGGCTGCAGTCATTTCCTCATGGGCTACAGTCTTGCCACTTTGGCAGTTCACAGCGTTCAGGGCCACGACGTACTTGCTGTCCGCATTGCCAATCGAACCGGCGACGTACATTTTGCTTCGCGCTCGTTGGCAAAGCTCGCGGGCTTGACCGGCGGTGAGGTTCGCATTGGCCGGCAGACCCATCTGCTTCGATATGGCACTGACCCTGTCATTCGAAAGCACGTTTACGAAGGGTGATTCGGTGAGAGCCACATTCAGCGCAATCTTCAGCGTACTGTCGAACAGCGGGTCGCCTGTGTTGTTCGTGAAGTCTGCCAGGAGTACAGTGTCTGCGTCCGTGAGAGTCTGTTTCTCGCCCATCCGAGAGTAGACCCCTCGAGCTATCAGGGCAGCCACTAACAGCGCTGCCAACCCGCCGATGGAAAGCCACAACTTCGCGGCAGATATCCGCACGGCCAGCTCTCGCGGATTCGCAACTGCCACTTTCGTGGCGGATGATGTCGTTGCCGGCGCATACGTAGCGGGCTTTTGATAACCGACGCTGTCGGTGTCGCGCTTCAGCCTCTGCAGGTCGGCACGCACCTCCGAGGCGTGTTGATAGCGGAGGTTGCAGTCCTTTTCCAGCGCCTTTCGGATGACTGCTTCCAGCCCCGGAACGATTTGCGGATTTGCCCGAGAGGGTGATGGAGGTTCATCGCGCAGAATCGCACTGCAAATCTCTCCCGGACTCGATCCCTCGAACGGCAGCTTGCCAGTTGCCATCTCGTAGAGCATGGCACCGAAGGAGAACAGGTCTGTGCGGGCATCCAGGTCTTTGGCCTTCACCTGTTCCGGCGACATGTAACTGACCGTTCCCAACATCGCTCCGGGGCTGGTCAAGTGCAGGGCATCCGAATCTGCGATTGTTTCAGCATCGCTACTGGTCGCGGCTTTCTTTCCGGTCACTTTCGCCAGACCGAAGTCGAGTATCTTGGCGTGGCCGCGCCGGGTTACGAAAACATTTCCAGGTTTGATGTCGCGATGCACGATGCCTTCGCAGTGAGCCGCGTCGAGAGCGTCCGCGATGTCAATCGCGATGGGGAGAAGCCTGTCCGTTTCAACTGGACGACCCGCGATGAGGTGGCTCAGCGTCAGACCATCGAGGAACTCCATGACCATAAAAGCGCGGCCATCCTGTTCGCCGATGTCGTGAATGGTGCAAATATTGGGATGGTTCAGGGCCGACGCGGCCCGAGCTTCGCGGCGAAAGCGCTCCAGCGCCGCGGAATCGTAAGCCACGCTATCGGGCAGAAACTTGAGGGCAACAAACCGGCCGAGGCGAGTGTCCTCCGCCTTATAGACCACTCCCATGCCTCCCGCACCCAGCGGGGACTGGATTTCGTAAGGACCAAGTTTCGTGCCAGGGGTGAGGTCCATCCGTGGGCGCAATTATAGCCCGTGCAGTCACGTTGCACGCCGGAGCCGAGGATTCCGGGTGTGTAGTCGGCGAACCTTACCTTACAAGATTAGGGAAGTCGCCGCCCGTCACTCGGCCCTCAATCTAAGAAGTGGTCTTCAGCATCCCTGAGAAATGTGGAAACTGCCAGTCACCACTGCTTCACTCACATCGTCAAATTCCGGGTTGGGCGAATACGAATCACCGATGAATCATGGCTTCTAGCTAGGCTTGGGTCGGGCTTACCACATGAATAAATAATAGTCCGCGAATTTGTGCTGTCTTGGATAGCCAGTGTCCTCAAGCATTTAAGCTATAAAAATCCGCTGCGTCTGCCGTCACGCAATTATCTTGTTTGTTTACTTATACTTAAAATATAAGTAGCGTCCGCTTTTGAGTCCGCTGCGTCTGCCAGTTCCGCCATCCCGGCTGAGGGCATTTCGTGAAGAGAACACTAGCTTAATTGACGGTTTAACCCTTTGCAACATGCCGGGCTGCCTACGCACATTGTTGCAGCCCGGTTATGCACCGAGCTTGCCGCTTTCGACAGCAACCTCCATACCTCGCTCGGCCTCCAAAGCCTATGGCTCTCGCGACAGCTCCGCCGCCCACCACGGTCCCGCGGCCGCAGCAGCTACGGCAGAAAAGCCACAAGAAAATCATCTTTCCAATCGCGCTCGTGGCGTGCATGCTGCTGTGCGTGGGTGCAGTAGAGTTGAGTCGCCACTGGCCCTACTCGCAGTCTGAAGTGTTGCAGGACTTACGCGAGGCTGGCGACAGCCAGGTAGAGGTCCGGAGCTTTCATCAGACGTTGTTTCCCGCGCCAGGGTGCGTTCTCGAAGGGTTAATTTTTCGCCATAACCCGTCTGCAGTTAAGCCCCTCATCACCATCGACAAGCTGACCATTCAAGGCAGCTACCTGGGCCTGCTCGCACAACGCGTCAGCCGCATAGCCGCGGAAGGCCTGGTAGTAACTGTTCCTCCATTCGGAACCGGCAAGGCTTTGCATACCACACAGTCAAAAATCACGGTCGCAGAAATTGTCGCCGACGGCGCAGTCGTGGAGTTCACTTCCAAAGATCCCGAAAATAGACCTTTGCGCTTCGATGTTCACCAGGCAATCCTGCGAAATGTAGGATGGGGATCCCCTTTGACGTATCGCGTGAAAGTCCACAATCCCGAGCCGCCCGGTGAAATTACCGCCGAGGGAAAGTTCGGAGTATGGAACCTTAATGATGCCGGCGAAACCCCAATCTCTGGAAAATATAAATTCGCGGACGCTGACCTCAGCGTCTACAAAGGCATTGCCGGCACACTTTCTTCTACTGGCGAATTCAAGGGTAAACTGGCGCACATCGATATCTCGGGTAACACAGACACTCCTGATTTCGAAGTCACATCGGGTGGGCATCCGGTACATCTAACCACGAAATTCAGCGCCTACGTCGACGCCACGCAAGGCAACACATATCTCAAACAGGTCGATGCCGATTTCTGGAACACTCATGTCGCAGCCCAAGGCAGCGTTGCTACTTCAGCCGAGGGCAAAGGAAAAACGGCCCTGATCGATCTACAAACTAGAAGCGCGCGCATCGAGGATCTTCTTCTGTTATTTATTCAGGCAAAACGTGCCCCCATGTCGGGCGATGTCACTTTTCAGGCGCACGGCGAACTTCCTCCGGGCGGTCAAAAGTTCCTGAAGAAGATCGAGTTGCGGGGCAATTTTGGAATCGGCGGCGGATCGTTTTCGCAGTCCTCCACTCAGAAAGGCATCGACCAACTCAGCGCCGGTGCCCGCGGCGAGAAGGACATCAGCAAAGATGTCCAGAAACATCAAAACGCAAATAACAAGAACAATAATGCTGATAATAAGAATGAAAATGAAAACGAAAATGAAAATAAGAATAAAGATCAAGCCGATCCGGAAACCGTGTTGACCGATCTGCAAGGCCAAGTCGACGTCATCAATGGAGCCGCGAGCTTCGCCGATCTTTCGTTTCGCGTTCCCGGCGCCCACGCCCGCGTACACGGCACTTACAACCTGATCAATTACAAGATTGATTTGCGCGGTAAACTGCGGGTGGATTCCCAGATTTCAAACACCACTCCCGGGGCCAAAGCATTCCTGCTGAAAGTGATGAATCCATTCTTCAAGAAGAAGCCCAAAGGCGAAGTCGTTCCCGTACGAATCGGCGGAGACTACAATCACCCCACATTCGGCCTCGACCCGGATGATAAGAATGCCAAGCATCCCCGCGCCCCTATGCCATCGAAAGCCGATCAACCTTCACCCAAGCCCCGATGAGTTCAATCGAGCCGGATTGCAGAGATCTACTCCAACTTGTAACGGAAGCATTGCGTGACGTGGTCATTCACCATGCCGACGGCCTGCATGAACGCATAGCAGATGGT
>JBAVUV010000091.1:0-8664 GCA_049696955.1 Candidatus Sulfotelmatobacter sp.
ACGTTTTCGCTAAGATCGATTCCTTCTCTTCAGGTGCCAAGACGCCTCCCGAATGGAGATCAAGATGAAGACCCTCGCTCCCAGAATGTCTGCTCTGCTTTTGTTCATCGGCACGTTAAGTCTGTGCAGCGCCACACCGAACCCCGATGGGTGATACACCCCTCAGCAAGCCGTGGCGGGGGCGACGGCTTATAGGAAAACCTGCGGCCAACTGCCATGGTGCAGCTCTCCGAGGCGGTATGGGGCCGGCACTCGTGGGCAAACCATTCTGGTAAGCGTACGGGGGGAAGAAAGTTTCGACTCTGTGGTCGGGCGTTCATACACAGATGCCTATGAGGGCCCCGAACTCGGTGCCGGCGATGAACTCGATCAACATCATGGCTTTTCTGTTGCAGAAAAACGGTCTGGCCGCCGGCACTAAGCCCCTGGACGATACGGTGGATTTGACAAAAGCTCTGCCATCGAAATAGGCCGAATTCCTTTTGATCTGCTGCCACCAAGAGGGCGTAGCTGTTGTTCTGAGCCGCTATCATGAAAAGCATTTCACAGGCTGCCGCGAGTCGGTCGGACGAAACACAGAAACCCCAACGGCCTCGCTGGGTTTACCGTGGCTTACTGGGGCTGGCGTTGATCGCTATTGGCATCTTCCTCGTAGCCCTGACCCATACCACGGTCGTATGGTCGAGTTCTGACCAATTTTGCGGGACGGCTTGCCATTCGATGACTTGGGCCACGGACGCATACAAACGAGGTCCGCACTATGTCAATCAGGTCGGGGTGCGAGTCAGTTGCGGCCAATGTCACATTCCGTATGACTCAAGTCAAACCACTCCGGTGGAGTATGTCAAACTGCTTTGGTTTAAGGCGGACCGCGGGGCCAGAGACTTCTGGAACGAATCCCACAAGACCATCGCCACTCAGGACGAATGGGAGAAACGTCGCCCCTTGCTCCGGACGACGGTTGAAACTTATCTGACCTCGCACAATTACATTACTTGCCGTGGCTGCCACGCGCTGGATTCGTTCAGTGGTCCGCGTAGCCAAATGAAAATCCTGGTCCATAAGGATGTGATCAAGGCCGACGCCGTCGATTGCTTTCAGTGCCATCGTAACCTCGGCCATGTCTACGAGCAGGGAAAGCCTAAAGAGGGTGGATGGTACACCGAGGGGCAGGCGGCGACAGGGGCCAAAACCTTTGCTCAGTCGTGCGCCCCTTGCCACGGTGCAAATTTTGAAGGTGGTGCCGGTCCGGCCCTGAAAGGCACGTCCTGGCAACAGTTATACGGAGGCGCGAAGCTGCTGACGGTGTGGGGCGAAATCAAGGGCCCGATGGCGCAATATGCAGGAACAACCTTCGCGACGCAGCAATCGCTTGACCTGCTCGCTTACCTGCTCCAGCAAAACGGTCTTCCCGCCGGGAATCAGCCGCTGGTAGATACCGGAGAACTCTCCAACACGATTCCATCTAAGTAGTGCGAAGGCGAGCTAGTACAGCATCCTCGCCTAGCTGACCTCCATCGCAGAGAGGGAAGAGAAGTCCGCAACATATCACTTCCCGTACAGACGCAGTCTAGTGTAACCTTCCTGCCACAAGGGTCTTGGCGAACTGCAGCGCTGCAAATCGTCGGCCAACTCAGGTACCGTCAGCTTGGGGACACTTTGACCTACAGGAGTTGTGATGTCCTCGCAAATGTTACCAGTCCAGAGTGAAGAGCTTTTCCGCGGTCTTTTCGATCAAGCGAGCCTGGGAATCGCCATAGAGAGTCTCGAAGGGCAGGTGTTGCTGGCCAATCCGGCGCTTTGTTCCATGCTGGGGTACCAGGCGAGCGAACTGTGTGGCATGAATTGTTCCCAATTTGCTAACCCCGAAGATTCCGCGGACGATTACGCTCTTTTTCAAGAGCTGCGCGCTGGCCTCATCGACCATTACTCACTGGAAAAACGCTATGTGAAGAAAGATGGAAGTCGTCTTTGGGGGCGCCTCAATGTCTCTCTTCTGAAGAATGGTGACAAGGAATTTCCCCTGGTCTTCGCCTTTGTGGAGGACGTCACCGAGCGGAAGCAGGCGGAAGAGGGCCTCGCGACATTCAGTCGAAGATTAATTGAAGTTCAAGACCAGGAACGCACCCGGGTGGCGAGGGATCTCCACGATCACATTGGTCAAAGGGTCGCGTTGTTGTCGGCCCAACTCGAGCAACTTAAGACGGACGTTCTCGGTTCGCCGGTTGAAATCGTCAGCCAGGTTGACGAGCTACTGACGCAGACGTCGCAGGTCGCCGCCGACGTGCAAACGCTATCGCACGAACTGCATCCACCCCAGTTGGAATATTTAGGTATCGCTGCCGCCATGAAAGCCTTCTGCACGGATTTCAGCCAGCGGCAACAAGTGGAGACCGACTTCACGCATGAAGACGTTCCTCGGAGCGTTCCGCCAGAGATTTCACTCTCTTTGTTCCGCATTTTGCAAGAAGCATTGCACAATGCGGCGAAACACAGTGGCGTGCGTCGCTTCGAGGTTATTTTGCGCGGCAGATCGGATGAGATTGAACTCATCGTGCGCGATGCGGGACTTGGTTTCGATTCCATGACTGCGAAAAACGGGAGAGGACTGGGGCTGGTAAGCATGGAGGAGAGACTGCAACTGGTAAAAGGATTTTTTTCGATCGAGTCCCAGCCGAAACAAGGCACTACTATCCGCGCCCGGGTTCCTCTTCATTATCGAGACGATGCTATGCGTGCCACGGGCTAAACACAGGGGCGGGAACGGTCAGTCCGGCGGGAGCCCTCGACTTCAAGATGCTGGCCAATCTCCCTGGCGGTGCGGTTGGCGGACTGACGCAGGTGGCAGCAGCGACCGGTGGCAATGGCGGGATCCCCTTCGCAATCACGGGAACTGCGTCGAACCCCAACTTCGTTCCGGACATGGGGGGCGTCGTAGGGGGTATGGCGCAAGGCGCGCTGGCAACGTAACGGCGGGGAAGAACGCCCTGGCGAAAGGAAACCCGACAACTGCGATCGGCAACCTGCTCGGAGACAAGAAGAAGTAGGTTTGGCATGAGGCTTCGTTTGGTGAAACGTGGGATCTCAAACCGCCAGACAGCTCGACTCCAGGACTCAAATTGTTTCAATTACGCTACTACATTCTCGCGCATTTGCGCTTCCTGCTCACAACGGCTCAGCGCTGTCTGTCGCCGGATGGTGTGCAACGCAGCGGAACCCTATGTGGTTCATGCTGGTGTCGATCATCTGCGGCTGACGGGCTGCTGGACGATAACGCAAGCAGTAGTTGGGCGCGCAGAGGTGCGACCCGCCTTTGACAACCTTGCGTGGAATCCTGTATTGCGCCTGTGCGGGATCAAAACTCTTAGCTGGCGAGACGATGCGCGGATTGACGGCCGGGCCGCAGCAGGCTTTGACCACTTCGTCGGCGTGGTGCGGGACAAACCAATCACAAGTCCATTCCCATACGTTCCCAGCCATGTCGTACAAACCGTAACCGTTCGGTGGGAAGGATCCGACCGGGGAGGTACCCTCGAAGCCATCCTGCAGCAGGTTTTGCCAGGGAAACTCTCCCTGCCAACTGTTGGCCATCGCTTTGCCGCCGGGAGAAGGCTCATCGCCCCAAGTAAACTTCTTTCCTTCGAGCCCACCGCGAGCAGCAAACTCCCACTCCGCTTCGGTCGGCAGTTCTCTTCCCGCCCAGTGTGCGTAAGCTTCGGCGTCTTCATAGGCAACGTGAACCACAGGATGTTGAGCAAGACTTTCGAGCGAAGATCCTGGCCCCAGCGGATGGCGCCAACTCGTTCCCGGCACCCACGCCCACCAATTGACGTAATTGCGTAAATTGACGGGACCGGAGGTTTTGTGAAACAGCATCGAGCCGGGCACGAGATTTTCGGCAGGGGCGCCCGGGAAGTGCGCAGGATTGAGTGGGCGCCCGGCGAGCGTTTTGTAGCCAGTCGCCTCTATGAACCTCGCGAACTGTTCGTTCGTGACTTCGTAGCAATCGATCCAGAAGCCGTCCACGCGAACCTCGTGAACGGGCCGCTCTTCGGGATAGAAGTCTTCAGAACCCATGCCGAATGTCCCACCTGGTATCCAAGCGATACCGGGATGCTGCGAACTTTGCCGCGGGTTGGTTGTTCGGCCAACACCGTCTGTCATTTGCGATTTCATTTAAGTTTCTCTTTGGCCCTTCCTGTGGCTAGCCAACTCTCGGCTGACATTTCGATAATTCCCAGCGAATCGATAGGAACGCCGTCCGGAGTACCTGGCCTTAAGCGCTCGATTCCTTCATCTTCAACATTCGCGGTCAGCCGGATCTCTCAGCGGCGCGTAGAGTCTTTTGAGGCCCCTCGGCAAACAGCCTCGAGTAGATGACGCCAGCCAAGGCGGCGCCAACGACCGGAGCTACCCAGAAGAGCCACAACTGAGCCGCTGCCCATCCCCCAACGAAAATGGCTGGGCCTGTGCTCCGCGCTGGGTTAACGGAAGTGTTCGTGACGGGAATGGAAATCAGATGGATCAGGCTGAGGCACAGCCCTATGGCGATGGGAGCGAAACCCTTGGGAGCGCGATCGTCAGTGGAACCAAATATTACTAGTAGAAAGAACAATGTCAGCACAACCTCTGCTACGAAACACGCCAGCAACGAGTACCCACCGGGCGAGTGGGCGCCGTACCCATTCGAGGCAAATCCCCCGGCCAAGCTGAATCCTTCCTTGCCGCTGGCAATGACGTATAACACTCCGGACCCGACAACTGCTCCCAAAACCTGCGCTACGACATACGGCAGCAATTCAGAAACTGGAAATCGCTTTCCGACCACAAGCCCTATTGTTACCGCGGGGTTGATGTGGCACCCCGAAATAGGCCCGATCGTAAAGGCCATAGTGAGCAAGGTCAGCCCAAACGCCAGAGCGACACCTGCAAAGCCGATACCCAGGTTCGGAAATGCAGCCGCTAAGACCGCGCTTCCGCAACCGCCGAATACCAGCCAGAACGTTCCTAAAAACTCTGCAAGACAACGTTTGCTTAGAGGCACAAACCCTCCGTTGGGACTATCTCTTGTGCAACCGCCGCCGCTCCTGCGAGACAACTAAGCGGGAGTATTCGATTTATTCGTGGGGGACTTCTTATCAAGTGTAGACAGCAACAATTGAGCTGATGGAGGAGCCGGTACTGCTTTCTTGAACACGATGTCCTGCGCGCTCACTTCTTTACCGTACAGCTTCTTATTCGCGTCATTGTCCGGACGCAAAGTCGAGCCGGAGAGAGAGATTCCGGCGAACAACCCCCGAGCGCGAGAATAGGAGAGGATCTCAGCTCGCAGTGTTGCGTCGGTTTCGGCAGACGCGGTCCGCCCAACCGGCCCCGCCGCCGCAGAGACATCCCCGCCTAACTTAACCTTGCTGGTGAGAATGTTCTCGGCCGACCGTGGGCTCATCAGCAGCAGTACAAAGTCGGTCGCCTGCCCGCCCAACTGCAAGCCAAAGCTGCCACCCTCGAGCGCCATCATGGTTGGAGCACCCCAAGGACCTTTGAAATCCTTGCCGCTGCGGCAAGTCATCACACCCCGGCCATAGCTCCCGCCAATTCCGATGGCAAATTTAACCACCGAGGGCAAAACGACAACACAATCCGCCTTGTCCAGCACATCCTGCGGAATATCGTCGGGAATATTCACAATCTCTTGCATTACCTTCCCAGCGTTTGCAACCCGATCCTGTTCCTTCTGTCCGAAGGCCGATAACGAAGTTAGGGCGACAAGCAGACCCAACCAAAACTTCTTCATAGAAATCTCCCCCATAACTTGCTCGAAACGGCCTGTTGACACGTCTGTTCGAACCTGGCAGGAGCGCAACAGCGATGGCAAAAACTCCGTGCCGTTCTGCGATTCGAATCCCGTTCCGTCTCAGCAAGAGTGATTCATCGAGTACTTCATTCGAAAGCACGGTTATTTGTAGGACCGGTGGCGATGCAAACACCATCCTCTTTAATGGGTTAAATAGCTCAGAACGTTCGGAATTACTACTGGTAGAGTTGACAGCGCTGGCAGCTTGCCAGCGACCGCAGTGATCCCTCGCCTGATTAGTTGAGCGGCTCAAAGACTGTCAGGTCTAACAGTTGCGGGGTAAAACGCCGCGCCCACACAATCGTGACGGTAGATCCGATTACACAGACTGCCTCCGGGTAACGATACTGTCTGACAATCCTGAAATGCGCTCGACCGCTTTCCCAATTTATCTGCGCTGATTCGAGCGGAACGGGTCGGATTCTGACTGATAACAGAGATTGTAGGAACAGAGGTCGCCATGAATCGCACTTTTCTGTTAGAAAGCACTCGCTGGTGTTCTTATTTTCTTTGGTTGAGGATCGTGCTCGTTCTTTTCATTTTCAGCGAATCTTCGCTGATCGTTCTTGCCCAGGGCGCACCGCCCGCAACCAAACGGCTGACGATCGGGGTTGCGCTTGAAGGCGGCGGCGCGCTCGGACTGGCCCACATCGGAGTGCTCAGGTGGTTTGAGCAGCACCATATTCCCATTGACTATCTCTCCGGAAACAGCATGGGCGCCCTGGTGGGAGGCATGTACGCGACTGGAAAGAGCCCGGATGAACTCGAAGTACTAGTCAAACACATCGACTGGCCGCTTGTTATTGGGGGTGGAACACCCTATCAAGACCTCTCATTCCGACGCAAAGAGGATGTGCGTGCAGTTCAAAACGACTTAGTCATCGGTTTTAAACATGGGGCGACGCTTCCTTCCGGATTAAGTTCGGGACATCAAATCGGCCTCATCATTGACCGGGAAACACTAGCCTATTCGACCGTGAAATCGTTCGATGACCTACCCATACCCTTCCGCTGCGTTTCTACTGAGTTGATTTCGGAAAAGGCGCATGTCTTCTCTACCGGCCCGATTGGTCTGGCTATGCGCTCTTCCATGTCCCTGCCGGGAATCTTCGATCCCATCCGTGACGGAGACCGCGTATACGTCGATGGTGCGTTAGTGGACAACCTGCCTACAGACCTGGTGCGCGACATGGGACCCGACGTAGTTATCGCGATTCATCTCCAGGTTTCTCCCGCCACCGCCAATGAAATCCAATCTCTCTTTAGCGTCCTCGGCCAGTCGATCACCGTCGGCACGGCAAACACGGAGCTGCGGGGGATGGAGCTTGCGGACATCGTTGTCAAAGTGGATCTCCGGAAATTCACCAGCCTCGAGTTCAAGAAGGCGGAAGAAATCATCCAGAAAGGAATGGAAGCGGCCGAGGCGAAAGCCAAAATCCTGCAACCTTATGCTCTCGATCAGGCCGCATGGAATGAATACATAGCACACCGCGATGCCCGCAAGAAAGCGGCCGCGGGTATTCCACAATTTGTAAAAGTGCAGGGGACCACCCCCGACGCGGAGAAAAAGATCCAGGAATTTCTCCAGCCTGTGGTGGGCAAGCCCATCGACACGCAACTGCTTGACTCCTATTTGACCCGCTTGACCGGAGTGGGCAGATTCGAAAGCGCTTCCTATGGTTTAACCCAGAGTGACGGCCAGCTCGGCCTGCTGGTCACTGTCCGCGAGAAGAATTACGCACCGCCTGTTCTGCAACCTGCCGTAGCAGTGAACGGCACGGAGCCCGACAACGTCACATTCGCGATGGGCGGACGTTTGACATTTCTCGATATTGCAGGGTACGGCTCGGAATTGCGGACAGATTTTAGTTTCGGAAATACCTACGGAATCTCCACCGAGCTCTACAAGAGATTTAACCAGACCACCCGGTGGTTCTTCGCGCCGAGGGTGAGCGCAACCGACTCCGCGGAGTGGATCTTTTCCCACAACAACCCGCAGGCCGACTACCGCCTCGGGATAGCAGAATTTGGGACTGACCTCGGCTACGCAGTGAGCCGGTTCAGCGAAGTCCGTGCTGGTTACGAAATTGGCTACTTGGATGCAAATCTGAAGCTGGGTACTCCGGTATTCCAGTCCGTCAAGGGGCAAGTCGGCGCTTCGCGATTTCGCTTCGTCACCGACCACCGGGACGATCCGATCATTCCACGCCGAGGTTATTTCAGCGACCTGACTTTCCAATGGGTAAACAAGAGTCCGGGAGCCGTCGGCGCGTTTCCAAATCTGGAGCTGAGAACCGAGTATTTCAAAACCGTGTCCCGACCGGCTTCTGTGTTCCTGATTGCTCAGGGCGGCTCGACCATTGGCTACGACAATACCGGCATTCCTCAATACTTCCTCGGAGGTACAGGCGGGTTGCTTGCTTACGGCCAGAACGAGGTGCGCGGAAATCAGTATTACCTCTTCCGCGCGGGATACCTACACAGACTACTCACTCTCCCGCCCTTCCTCGGCGATGGCCTGTATGCAGTCACATTGTATGAGGTCGGAAAAATGTTCAACGCTCCAGGCGTGAGCAGACTTCCGAATGACGGCGCGGCCGGTGTGATCGTGCGGACCGCTATTGGACCCGTCTTCGCTGGTGGAAGTGTCGGGGACACAGGACATGCCACGTGGTTCTTTGCTCTGGGCCGAGTGTTTTAGCACGTTTTGACCGCTCGATACTCATTCTCTTGGTTGGAAAACTTCTGTGGTGAGTTCACCGATAGGCAGATGGTGAGATTGATTTTAAGAACGGTGACATCCCACACCT
>JBAVUV010000092.1:0-1670 GCA_049696955.1 Candidatus Sulfotelmatobacter sp.
TATGAGAACACTAACATGCCTGACGTTCAGAATATCCACGATGCCCCCTCCCGTCCTCAGTCGCCGTTGATGGCGGCTGAACAATTACCAACAACTGTAGTGGTGTTTTTCATCGATTGAGGCGGCGAAAAAGCATCAGCAGGAATCGCGTAAAGCTGGTGTGCAAGCTCATGCAGCAGGATTGTCATTTGAGCCGGAGTAGTACCAGGCGGGTACATATCCCCAACTGAAGGTTGACTCCCTGGAAAGAAAGCTCCGTTATAGTTCACGTAAATGACGTTTTCGCCGGGTGAGGTTGTAGCCGCTTCATTTGCGGGTCCCTGGTACCCGAATATCCAAGTATTGGAGAAAAAGCTATTGGCTGATCCTAGATTAGGTCCCAAACTGCTTGCTGCACCGTTGAGCCAGGCTGAACAGCCGTTCTTGCGTGAGAGGATGAAACTGACCCCTGCTCGTGCGATGTCCCAGGGCTTGCGTTTATTTACGGGCGTGCCGGGGTTTGCGCTCACGTATATAAGCTGAACCGGGTCAGCAGTCCCGCCGTCAACATTGACGGTTTGAAAAATATCCCCGGCAAAATCTGGCATGACGTCAGGCGTATCAAATATTGGGGGTGGAGTGAATGAATTTGGGGGAAGATTGAGCGGATCCAGGGGAGGTGCGCCGGCGTCGGCAACGCAATTGGCATCTTCCGGGTCGGGGTCCTCAGATTGGCATGATCCAAGCATGCCCGAGGGGTCTGTTATAGTCAGCGGACTATTCAAGGCGTAAGCATAGCGGTTCAAAGACTGCGGATTACTTGGGTCCACTGCGCTCAGCCCCGCTGGATCTGGCGATAAGAATCGGCCCTGTCCAGGATGGAGGTCCCGACTTGGAGTGTCATACAGCAATCCCGAAAACGAATCCTGTGTATCACCGGTGAAATCAAATCCCGCCGCGTTGCCGAAGTTGCTATATGATTCACCGAACGGAGCAAACGCACGATCGAAGTACGGGGTTCTGTTTGTGATCGACGACGCGAGGCGCGCGCTCCCCAGCCAATCCTTATGCCAGAAATACCCGTTGGCACCAGTACTGCCCGTTTGATAATAGGTCGCACCACCCGGAAGCGGGAAATATGCGCTCACGGTGGTTGTCTGGCCATTCATGATGGCGGTCTTGCCGACAGGAGTGTACATTACCTCTGTATAAGCTCCGTTGACGCCCCTTTCGACTTCACGTCCGAACGCATCGTAAAGAATGCACGTCCCGTCTGTGCTGCCGAAAATGTTGCAAGTGGTCGAGTTAATAGATCCCAGCTTGTTGTCGACATAGTACGCGTAGGTGCGAAGCGTATCGTTCGTCATATTGCCGTTGTTATCGTACGTGATCGGAGGCGATGCATGATTAGTTGCCTCGTTATATCCCGGTGCCCACGCCGAACTGCCGGATTTGGTTATGTTGCCAAACGGATCGTAGCTGAAAGTTTGTGACCAGACTGAGCCGCAGGTAACACCGAGAAGCCTACCAAGATTATCATAGCCGTTGTATGTGCAGGTCTGCGACCCACCTGAATTGATATCGTCCGTGATCGCAAGCTGTGAGAGCGTCCAGTTCGAGTTCCACGTCAGAACGCCAGAATCAGTCGCTCCGTTTACAGTGAATGTGTAGTTCGTCATTCGACCCGTGTT
>JBAVUV010000093.1:0-3144 GCA_049696955.1 Candidatus Sulfotelmatobacter sp.
GGTGATGAAAGGCCTTCCGCGCGGAGAGGAGTCTTCGCGCGGGAGGATTTTTTGGGTTGGAAAGGGACCACGTCAAAATCTTTAACACCGGGGGCACGGGGTTACACAGAGGAAGAGCGGGGGAAGACTTGTTTCTACTTGTGTGTGTATGCGGTTAGCGATATTGTGCGCGGATGAACTGGGGGGAGCGGGAGGAAAATCGAAATGATGAGAAGACGGGCCAGGAGCGGGTGAAGGATGTGGGGCAGGTTTGTCCTAACTGTTCGGCGGACTTGAGGGAGAGAGGGTGCAAGTTGAGTTGTGGAGTGTGCGGGTTTTATTTGAGCTGCTCGGATTTTTATTGAGTTTTTTATTTCCCGAAGTTGCGATGGCGAAGAGCGATGCGCGCTCGCTGACAGGCGGAGATGTCTGCGTCTACAATGATCAGGTACTTTATTCCCCGATCATGATTAGGAGAACGTGATGGAACGCAAGGCGAGCGCGGTTTGGAAGGGTGGGTTGAAGGATGGGAAGGGAACGATATCGGCTCCGGGCGGAGTGCTGAAGGATACGCAGTATTCATTTACTTCCAGGTTTGAGAATGGGCCGGGGACGAATCCGGAGGAGTTGATTGCGGCGGCGCATGCGGCTTGTTTTTCGATGGCGTTATCGGCTCAGTTGGGCGGAGCGAACTTGAAGCCGGAGAGCATCAATACCAATGTGACTTTGACCATGGAGAAGCAGGAAGCGGGTTGGACGATTACATCGAGCCACATCGATGTGGTGGGCAAGGTTCCGGGCGCGGATGCGGCGACGTTTCAGAAGTATGCGGAAGCGGCGGAGAAGGGATGTCCGGTATCGAAGGTGTTGAATGCGAAGATTACGATGACGGCGGCGCTGGGGTAGGGGCGTCACGGAGCCACATGGCGTCACGGGCCAGACGAGGCGATTTGTTCGGAAGCTGCGATCGTTACAGTTTGCGGGACGCCGAAACCGTCGAGC
The DNA here is from genome assembly GCA_049696955.1 of Candidatus Sulfotelmatobacter sp. Classification (GTDB taxonomy): domain Bacteria; phylum Acidobacteriota; class Terriglobia; order Terriglobales; family Acidobacteriaceae; genus Sulfotelmatobacter. Next base: position 982 of record JBAVUV010000093.1, read on the forward strand.
TTTCGCTCGACGGACAGCCGAGGGCGGCTGTCCCCACATTAGGTAGGCGAAGGTCAGCTCTTGATCAATGGCGCTCATGTTGTTATTTACACAAAGGATGCGGAGGGGGACCGGGCCTTTTTCCGCGATGTACTCAAATTTTCTTCGGTGGATGCGGGTGGAGGCTGGCTGATCTTCGCTATGCCGCCGCTGGAAGCTGCGTTTCATGATTTCGAGAAACACGATTTAGAGAAGGACAACCGGCACGAGCTTTTCCTGATGTGCGACGACATCGCCGCCACCTTGAGGGATCTCAGAGCAAAGAAGGTCGAAGTCTCGGAGGTGAGCGAACAGCGTTGGGGAAAACTTGCCAGCTTCACGCTTCCGGGCGGCGGAAAAATAGGGATTTATCAACCAAGGCATGCGAGTCCACTGAGGCTGAAATGATGAGCCTCAAGTGATGAGGCTGAAGTGATAAGGGAGCGCGGTGGCGCCGGCGGTGGTTTGACAGTCGCCGTCATGGCTGTAAAATGGAGATGTTGATCTTCCTGACTCGGCGGCCTTGGGGCCGCCGCTGCATTGCATTCCAGTATTGCCATCGTGGCGGAATTGGCAGACGCGCATGGTTCAGGTCCATGTACCGGCAACGGTGTGGGGGTTCGAGTCCCTTCGATGGCACCATTTGTAGTTTTCCGAGAGAGTTCATCTCAAGATAAAGAATTAGCCGCGCAAAGCTTGGGGCTAAAGGCCTCAAGTTTATTGACTTTGATGTTGCGGCTGAAGCCGCGCCTTTTCAATACCGCACATTTCATTTCCAAAGTGGTCAATGAGCGTTAGCGCCTGTTTTCGTCACTCATGATAGTGTGCAGTTCCAATACAGAGTTTGCCTTGCTGCAAACCGGCGATGTGTTGGACACTTGGCTTATGCGATGGAGACCGGGCCCCGTACGAAAACGACACGTTCCAGAGGCTGAGAGACTGCGTCAGCTCGCAGCAAAACTGAAAGGGCAGGCCGACAAACTCTCGCGTGAAGCCGATGCTCTGCTTGCGGAGGCGGATGCTTTAGAGGGCCCACAAGCAAAAGAGAAACCAATCAAACAGAGACACCACTCCCCCTCGTGCAATTCCTGAAGCAAGGCGGCACGAGGTGCCAGGGCAGTTAATTGCTTTTCCCTCGCTTCGAGTTTTGAACCTGGCCGCGAAGCTCGCCGTTTGGAAGTCCTGACGAGTGAATATTGGCATATCCGGTATCCGAGGTCAGCGCCTGCACCAGCGCGTCGAAGTCGTCGGCATTCACGTTCTGTTCCGGGATCGCGACAACGCTGTCATTTGTCCAGGTGCCAGTCACGGTGCCGCTGTTCAGCGGGCACGCTGGAGTGCCAGTGGGGCCGTTCCCCAAATTGCTGCAGAAGAACACCAGAATGCCGCCGGAATCACGCTTCTTTCCAAAATGGATGTGGGCCTGGGTCACGGTGCCTGTGAGCGGCGGTGTGGTGCCGACGTTCGAGTAGGTGAGCGTATAGCTGATGGTGTGGGCCTTTTGATCGAGATAAAGCTTTGCCGTAGCCGTGCCGTGGGACAGGATCGCCCCAGTGTAGGGGCCCTGTATAAATCCGATTTCGTCGAACCCGTCCAGATTCGCGGTGAACTCCTGCGCGAAGGCGTGGTTCGCGGAAAATCCAATCACCGCTGCGACGATGACTGCAACCAACTTGCATCGACGCAGGGTCTCCTCCTTTAGCGATCTTCGAACGTATTGGCTGTTCATTTCATCCTTCTCCATCTTTTTATCTGGTGTTCGAGTTGTTACACAGGGTTGAGACTAGTAAGCAACAACCAGCTCGAAGGCTGGCCGCTGCGCTTACGTCATACGAAACGAAATGACCTTATGCGACAACTTGTTTAGTGTTTGCTCGGTTAATAATCGGGATGCATTTGGAACGCCAAGGTTCTCAGGAATAAAGAACGTGGCAAGCGATTGAGTACAGGAAGAGATACAGGAAGGTAAGACGGGCGAGAGCGCACTTCTGAGATTTCTGCGGGAAAGTTGTGTCCTCATTTCGACGGCCGTGTCTGCCCACGGACGGTCGGCCCTGAAAACGGGTCCTTAAATCATCGGGGCGTCGCGCAAGCCTGCGAGCAGTTTTGCGTCAGCAGCATCGTTTACCGAAGTTTCTTTTGGAA
>JBAVUV010000094.1:0-3110 GCA_049696955.1 Candidatus Sulfotelmatobacter sp.
GATCAAGACCACGAACTACTCTGCATGAAAAAAAATGAGTTGAAGAACCAGGTAGCGGCGGCTATTCAGGCCTGCCTAGACAAGAAAGCGGAAGAACTTTCCATACTCGAAATGGAGAAGGGTTCGGCTTTTACCGATTACTTCGTGCTCTGCAGCGGCACCAATCCGCGGCAGGTGCAGGCAATCGCAGACGAAGTGGAACTGCGGCTGAAAGCCGCGGGCCTCCAGCCTGCGCACGTGGAAGGATACAAGCAAGCGGAGTGGATCCTGGTGGACTATGTAGACTTCATCGTCCACATTTTTTCCGAGAAGGCGCGCAAGTTCTACGATCTCGAGCGGCTATGGAAAACGGCGAAGCGGCTGGAGCCGTCGGAATTACGGCCTAAGGCTCGGTCGAAGGCGGTTTCGAAGGTCAAGAACATGCCTCATCGTGCAGCCTCGGCCGCTCCGCGACGCAAGAAAGCGTAAGTTGCCGCTCTTAGAAGAAGCGCTTTTCATCGTGTTCCTCGTGGCATGAACACTTCTCCCAATCCGGAGTCTTCCAAAGTTGAAGCAGGCTGGGGAAGCCAATACCGGCTCATCGCCTCCGACAGATGGAAAGTGAAGTCGGCGGTGATGGGCAAGGCAGTGACCGAGGCGCTGGTGGAATATGCGCAGCCGAAACCTGGCATGCGAGTTCTGGACTTAGCCAGCGGCACAGGTGAGCCCGCCATCAGCATCGCCATGCGCGTTGGACCGCAAGGGCGAGTCACCGCTCTGGATTTGAGCGCCGATCTGCTCGATATTGCGAAAGGGCGGGCGCAAGAGCGTGGCCTCGAGAATTTCTCCATCCAGCAGGCTGACGCCCAGACTCTGCCCTTCGATGACAACACTTTTGATCTTGCCACTTGCCGGTTCGGAATCATGTTTTTTGCTGATGCGGTTCGGGCTTTGCGCGAATTGCATCGGGTTTTGATGTCCGAAGCGCGCGCGTGTTTTCTGGCTTGGGGACCGTTCGACCAACCTTACTGGCGGAGCACGATGGGCGTGGTACACCGTCATGTGGGTGGCTCGCTGTTGCCGCCTGGAGGCCCTGATCCATTTCGCTTTGCACAGTCGGGCAGTCTTTCGGCAGTGCTGCGCAGTGCGGGCTTTCGTGCCGTGGAAGAAGAAACAAGAACTCTGCCCTGGACCTGGCCCGGAACTCCGCAAGATGCCTGGGAGCAGGTGCAGGCAGTAGCTGTGCCATTCCGCCCCATGCTGGATCGAGTCCCGGCCGGCATGCGAAAGCAGATCGATGAGGAAGTGCTGCGGGAGATCGGACGCTACGTGCAAGGAGAGAACATCAACTTCGGCGTGTCCGTAGTCCTGGCGTCGGGAAGCAAGTGAAATGCATTGAGCTGCCGTGAAGATCAAAATTGTGTGGGTGGGCAAGACAAAAGAACCGGCGATTCAGGCGCTGACGGATGAGTATCTGAAAAGGATTTCGCGTTATATTCCCGTGGAAGGCATGTCACTGCGCGATGAGCCCACGCTTCTGCAATTGTGCGGACTATCGCCATCCAAAGCCGGCAAGCGGAACACTGCTAAGTCAACGCTGGTACTGCTGGATTCGCGTGGAAAGCAGTTTTCATCGGAGGAATTCGCAAGTTTTCTGGGCGAGTATCAGGAACGTAATCCTCTGCCTCTGGTATTCGCGGTGGGCCCGGCAGACGGATTCACCGACGCAGCACGCGCTGTGGCACAGCATACGGTTTCATTAGGAAAGATAACCCTGGCTCACGAACTGGCTCGCGTAGTTTTGCTGGAGCAGATCTACCGGGCTTTCACCATATTGAAGGGACATCCCTATCATTCCGGCCATTGAAGCGGTGCGGCGTGCACCTTCGTGAGTTGTTCTGAGGCATATAGATTCCTACAGTTTGAGATACGCCGCTACAATCAAATCCAAGAGTTAGTCAATCCGAGAGCAAGTCCGGGAGCAGATGAATGAAAGATGTAATGGAGTTGTTGAGGGCAAAAGAACAGGAACTATCCAAGGTGAGACGACAAGTGGACGCTCTGCGGATTGCATTGCCATTGTTGAGCGGAGAAGATGATGCACCTCTGACTAAGGCAACAGGGACGGCGAATCAGGCGACACGAGATCGGAGCTGATCGATGACTGCGCTAAACCCATCGCGACATGCTCCTGTGCTCGACTAAGAGTCGCGAAAAAACATACGGCGCGCTCACTGCGTGACCGTGGCCTGATAACTCACAATCTGCCATTGGCCGTTGCGGCGAATCCAGACTCGCGTGTAGCGATAAGGGCCACTGAAATCTTCGCCCAGTTGGTGGCCCTTCACCTCAGCGCGCGCGGTAACCACGGCTGTGTCCCCATACACCCTCACCACCATGTCCGTAATATTCATGGCCTCATAGCGAAGCTGGCCACTGCGGCGGGCGGAAATCGTTTCCCGTTTGGTTGTAACCTGGCCGAGAGGCGTAATCGCGACATAATCTTCGGCGAGGATTCGCAGGGGAAAATCGGAGTCGCGGCGGAGGCTGGCTTCTTTGGACTGGCGCTCCATGTCGACAATCTGCCGAATGATTTCCTGGTCGGGGGAATCGAAGCCAGGTCTGGGATGAACGGCAACGTGCTGAGCGGAAAATGCAGGGAGAACCGTAACCAGGAAAAACAATAACACTGCCCAAGTGTTGATCACGACAAAGACCTCCGCAGTCTGCTGAGGGACAGAGATCGACTTACATCGGGATACGCGCGATTGGATGCTGAAGTTCTGTGGAAAAAGTCAAGCCGTATGAAAAATGTCCGTTCGAGGGATTGGTCGTGCTGCCCGCAACTACTCTCAGATTCTAGTAGAATCAAACCTCCAGCCATGACGGATGTGCGCCGCGGTCTTATCATCGTAAATACCGGGCCGGGCAAAGGTAAGACAACCGCGGCCATGGGAACGGCATTGCGCGCGGTGGGTCAGGGCATGCGCGTTCTGATGCTGCAATTCCTGAAGGGCTCCTGGCATTACGGCGAGTTGGATGCGGTGCAGGCTTTTGGGGATAAGTTCGTGATGAAGCAGATGGGGCGCGGCTTCGTGAAGGTAGGCGCCGAGAAGCCTGATCCGGAAGAT
>JBAVUV010000095.1:0-3357 GCA_049696955.1 Candidatus Sulfotelmatobacter sp.
GCCGATTGCTGGTTGATATCCCAAGCCAGGTCGCCGAGGAATGGATCGTCGATGATCTTTTGATAAAACTCAGGATCTTTCCGCCCGCCGTGCTCCCGCGGATCGTCGACAAAGAACTCGCTCTGGGTGATGCTGGTCGCGCCGAAGGTGTTCGTCTCGATGATGTCCGCGCCGGCTTCAAGAAACCGGCGATGGATGTCGCCGATAATTTCCGGCTTGGTCAGCGAGAAGAGATCACCATTGTTCAGCAAGCCTTTCTTCGAGTCCCTGAAGCGGTCTCCGCGGATATCCGCTTCCGTCATACCATAGGTGCGGATCGTCGTGCCCATCGCCCCGTCGATGATGGCAATACGATTTTCCAGGATCTTTCCCAGAGGATGTGAATGGGCTTTCGTCATTTGCTCCCGCTAGACTCGGACGCCTCAGTTTCAGCGCGGACTCTACTGTGTTCTGCGCAGAAACGCGTCATCATTAGATTATAGCGATTAGCAAAAGGTCCAGACTCTGGCGCGGGAGATCACGGAAGTAATTGCGATAGCTTTGAACCCGCATCGGAGGCCGTAAAGGGCTGACAGAGAAGGCCTTGGCGGGCATGGCTTATAACGGGTGGAGATAGTGGGCGGTTGGCGTGGCCCTCGCCGGACTCGGTCATTGGGACTTCGCCTTCGAAATTTTCCCTGCATCGCGCAAAAATAGAGCGCCGAATCTATTTCTTGCCTGTTTGGTTTCCGCCAGCGTGTGCTATTTTAGCAACCTAGATGGCCAAATATTACGTCGTGATATGCAAATCCGTTGATGAGGGAAAGCCCTGCAAAACCGTCTTCAAGTTTGACGTGGCAACGGAGCCTCTGCGAGACCAAATTGAATTACCTTGTCCGCCTCTGGACGGGCTGGCTTGCCCGGTATGCCAGCAGACTCACGCCTATAGTTCGGATGACGTTCTGGAACTTGTCCTGCCCGATCGGGTATCAGAAGGAGTCTCGGATCGCACCGCTCATACAAGACCGTGGGTCGCCGGCAAGTAGCGCTACCTTTCTGCATCTTCCAAGGAACCGTAGACAATGAGTTTTGATGAGGATGTGAGGTTTAGGGAAATCGAATCGGCGGCGAAACACTCGGTTTTCAATCGCAGGCAATTTCTGACCGGGGGCTTGGCATGTGGACTTGCGGCATTTGCCAGCACGCCCGCTTGGGCTGCTGACTCGACGCGCTCACTTACAATTGCGTTTGGTTGGGTTCCGAACAGCGAATATGCCGATATCTTCGTGGCCATGGAAAAGGGACACTTCGCGAGCGCGGGTCTCTCGATCAAGTATCTTGGCGGCGGGCCAAATGCTCCAGTCTCATTAGTAAGTCTGGCAGCCGGGCAGGCCGATATCGCAGGAACCAGTTGGCTGCAGTTGCTGGATGCCGAAGCTCATGACAACGACTTTGTCATTATCGCTTCCATGGTTCCGGTTACTCCCGAGGGATTGATCTCGCTGCCGCGACGGCCCGTGGTGAAGCCTGCGGATCTTCCCGGTACGCGCTTTCTGGTGCAGGGACCGGCGGAGCGTGATGTGCTCGACGCCGTCTTTAAGATCAACCATCTGCCGCCCGAGCACCGCTATATCCCTGCCGGCTATTCGCCCGACGCGCTGCTCGCCGGCGCAGGAGATGCTTACTTTTGCTTTGTCACCAATCAGCCGGTCATTTTCGAAGACATGAATCTCAAGCAGGGCAAGGACTTTCTGGTGGCGCGCATGGACCAGTTCGGCTTTCGCGTTCCTTCTCAGTTGCTGGTGGTGGAACGAAAGCGGCTAGTGGCGGATCGGGCGACGTTCGTTGCATTTCTTCACGGTATGTTGCAGGGGTACATCGACAATAAGAAGGATCCGAGCTACGCGGCGTCACTGGTGGTCTCAAAATATGGACGCGACTATGGATTTTCGCTTCATCAGCAAATCCGTTTGAATCAACTCCAGCTTGAACTCGAGAAGATACCCGGCACACGCGGGCCCTATTGGGTGAACGAGGAACAGCTCCGCGGTTCCATGTATGATGTGGCGCGAGCGACGGGCCGCACCAACCTGCCGGATCCGGCGCGGATCATGGACTTGAGCCTGCTCGCGGAAGCCTACAAAGGATTGCCGCTGTAATTCCTGGCAATCCGGTTCCCATTACAAAATTAAGACCGATCAGAAAATTAAGATCAAGAAATACAAGCTGGATGCGGAGACAGAATGGAACAGCCCGGCACTGACACTGACCTGTGTGATATTGACCTGCTCATCACCGGAGCGGAAGTGCTGACTTTCAACGACGCGAATACCGTGCTGAGCGACGCGGCTATCGCAATTGCTGGCAACAAGATCGTCTGGCTCGGCAAGAGCGGCGAAGCTACAAGGCGCTTCCGCGCGAAGCAAACTCTGCAAGCCAGCGGCATGATTGCCATGCCGGGCCTGGTGGATTGTCATGTACACACAGCGCAACAGTTCTTGCGTGGCAAGCTGGCGTCTCTCGGCAATATGGGAAATCTGCGCGAGCCCATCTGGAAGCGTTATCTCATCCCATTCGAAAGCGGTCTCGAACCGGAGGATGTTTACTGCAGCGGACTGAGTGCATACTCCTCGATGATCAGCTGCGGCACTACCTGTTTTCTGGAAGCAGGCGGTCCTTGCCCGGATGAGATGGGCCGCGCTGCAGACGAAATCGGCATCCGCGGCCGGATTGCTATGTCCACCATGGATATTGACGAAACTCTGCCCAAAGGTTTTCGTCTTTCCACGAGTGAGGCATTGCAGAACAGCGAGGCTCTGGTCAAGCGCTGGGAAAAACATCCCCGGGTGAACGCATGGCTGGCGCTGCGCCAGATCATTGTGAATTCCGAAAAGTTGCGCCTCGACATGGACGCTCTGGCGAAGCAACTCGATACGCACATCCACACCCATTTATGCGAAGGCACGTACGAGGTGGAATACACGATCGATCAATTTGGCGCGCGGCCCGCTGAATACCTGAATGCAATTGGCGTACTGAATGACCGGCTGCACTGCGCTCATTCCGTGCTGATGAGTCACAAGGAGATCGATCTTTATGCCGCGAATGAAGTAAGCTCGTGCCACTGTGCAATGAACAATTTCATCATCGGTGCGCCGCATTTGTTTGAACTGGTGCGGCGCAACGTGCGCGTCGGACTGGGCACCGACGGCGCTGCCACGCGCGGAACTCTCGACCTGTTTCAGGTGGCGCATTACGCTGTCCTCGGCCAGCAGATTCTGGATGGAACGCCACTGCACGGCTCGGCGCCCATGAGCTACGTCGACATGCTGCGCCAGGTGGTGCGGGGCGGCGCGCGTGCCGCGCGCCTGGAGACAC
>JBAVUV010000096.1:0-11771 GCA_049696955.1 Candidatus Sulfotelmatobacter sp.
GGGGGAAACTGCGCCTCCAGCGAGGCAGCAGCCTGCCGACAATCAACAATTGACGGTAACGGATTTCCCCCAGCTGCCTTACCAGGGAACTCCTCCGAAGCTTCCGCAAGATCGAGGCACTCTTGGCTTGCGGTTAGTGCTGCGCCAGCTGGGCACAACTGCGCATCTGATGCAGACCGTGGCGCACCCGGATGATGAAGATGGCGGGATGCTGACGCTGGAGTCACGCGGCCACGGTGACAGTGTGTTATTGATGACGCTGAATCGTGGCGAGGGCGGACAGAACAAAGTTGGCAGTAATTTATCGGATGTGCTGGGCGTGTTGCGTACCCTCGAGCTCCTGGCCGCGGACGAGTATTACGGAGTGCAGGAAAGATTTTCGCGCGTAGCGGATTTCGGCTTTTCGAAAAGTGCGGAGGAAACCTTCTCCAAGTGGGGTGGGCACGATGTTGCACTCGGCGATATGGTGCGGGTGATACGAACGTTTCGTCCCGATGTGCTGGTGGCCCGATTTTCGGGAACTTCGCGGGATGGCCACGGGCATCACCAGGCCTCGAGCATTTTGACCCAGGAAGCGTTTCGAGCAGCAGCGGATCCGAAGCGCTTTCCCGAGCAGATTGCGCAAGGATTGCTGCCCTGGCAAGCGAAGAAACTTTATATCGGGAATGTGTGCGGGTTTGGCGCGATGACCTGTCCGGATGCGAACTGGACGGTCAAGTTGAACACCGGCAAGCCGGACGCTGACTTGGGCATGTCATACGTACAGTTCGCCATGGAGGGGTTGCGGCATCAGCTCTCACAAGGGTCCGGAAGCTGGACTGTTGAACCGGGAGACCGGTTTACGTTCTACAAGCTGGTGGATTCGATCGAGCCAGCGAAGCTGGATAAAGATGGACATGAAAAAGATTTCTTTGAGAGGATCGATACCAGTTTGCCAGGACTAGCGGCGCGATTGGGGACGGAGGAATCGAAGGTTCCGCAATTGCGACAAGAATTGACAAAGATTGCGAGCGAGGTTTCCGGAGCCAGCGCTGTCGCGAACCGTAACGATTCATCAGCCGTAGCAGTGCCGCTCACTCGAGTCATCGCGGGATTTAAGCAGCTTAGAGAGGAGGTTGGCAAATCCAGCCTGAGTACGGCTGCAAAATCCGATCTGGAAGCGCGTCTAGAAGAAAAGACCGAACAGGCGCAGACCGCACTGAACGATGCATTGAACGTAAGTCTCGCGGCAACCGTGGTTTCGCGTGCTGAGCCATCAAGAGTTTTGCCGAAAGAAATGGATGCGAGGGCCACGGTTTCACCGGGACAGGATTTCATGATTGCGGTGGATTTTCGTAATGGATCCAGGGACCGGCTACTGATCGACGCATTGAAACTGGAAGTGCCGGAAGGCTGGAGCACCATTTCCGATAAGACGAAGCAGGTTGTGATCAAACCCGGGGATAGCGTACACGCGGTCTTTCGCTTGAAAGTTCCGCATGACGCCGCCTACACCCGTCCGTACTGGCATCGGGATAATCCCTTTACAGACAGCCTCAATCATATCGACAACGAGAAATATGCCACGCTTCCCTTCCCGCCACCTGTGCTGCGGGCGCGAGTGCAGTACTCCATTGCTGGAGCGGACGGAGAGCGAGAAGAGAGCGCGATCGGAGCCACAGTCGTAGCCACGTTTGTGGACGATGACGGGAAGGAACGCGCGCGTCCGGTGGCGGTGGTTCCGGCATTTTCCGTTGCATTGGAGCCTGGAACGCACGTGATCTCGACTCACAACGGCGCGAGTTCGATGGTGACGGTGGGCATCACGAGCAATCTGAATCGAGAAACGCCGGGCGTGTTGCGGCTGGAGTTGCCGCGGGGCTGGCGGTCGGAGCCCGCGCAATTGAACGTGAAATTCACGAAGCGCGGGGAGAAACAGGACTTCCAGTTCAAGGTTTTCCCTGCCGGCCTGCAGGAGGGGCGAGACCGGGTGCGCGCCACCCTGGATGCAGAGGGCAAAAAGTTCAGCGAAGGCTACACGCTGGTGACGCGTGAGGATCTGGGCAGCTTCTACTATTACCAACCAGCGTTGCAGCGCGTGAGCATGGTCGATGTACAGGTTCCGCACGATTTGAAGGTTGGTTACATCATGGGGGCGGGGGATGACATCCCCACGGTGCTGCAGCAACTCGGAATGAATGTGACTTTGATCTCGCCGGAGAAACTCGGCAGCGAAGATTTGAGCAGTTACGGAACGATCGTGCTGGGGATTCGCGCCTACGATACTCAGAAAGAAGTCGCAGAAAATAATAAGAAGCTGTTGGATTTTGTCGCCGCGGGGGGAACGCTGGTCGTGCAATATAACAGCGGGGTGGCGGATTTTAATAGCGGGCATTTCACTCCGTACCCGGCGGAGCTGAGCCGGGCGCGGGTTTCCGTGGAGGAAGCTCCGGTCGATATTCTGGCGCCGCAGGATGAAGTGTTTCATTATCCGAATAGGATCAGGGCTCGTGACTTTGATGGCTGGGTGCAGGAGCGCGGGCTCTATTTCATGGACACGTGGGATCGTCATTTCAAAGCGCTACTGGCGTGCCATGATCCGGCCGAGGAACCGCAAAAGGGGGGGCTGCTGCAGGCACAGTATGGCAAAGGAATCTATATCTACACTGGCTATGCGTTTTTCCGGCAGTTGCCCGCGGGGGTGCCCGGTGCAGTGCGGCTGTATGTGAATCTGTTGAGCGCGGGGCATGAGAAGCGATAGTCCATCGCGTAGTTCTCGGAGAGGACAGGCGAAACTTAATGCTCGCTATTCGCATTCATTCTTATGGCGGCCCGGAAGTCATGAAGTTGGAAGAACTCCCCACGCCGGTTCCTGGCCAAGGACAAGTCTTGGTGCAGGTAGAGGCTGCCAGCGTTAATTTTCTCGATGTTCAAAAGCGGCGTGGGGAGCTTGTCGGGCAAGGCTTCTACCGTCGCGCCAATCCAGGCGAGCCTGAACTTCCGGCAATTTTAGGCAGCCAGGGAGTGGGAGTCGTCGAGTCCCTCGGCGCTGACGTCGATAATGTCCAAGTGGGAGATCGCGTTGTCTTCGCGGGAAATTCGTACGCAACACATGCCCTAGCCCCAGCCGCATGGCTCATCCGCGTTCCGGAGGGTATAGGCATCGAACAGGCGGCGGCTGGTATGAATCAGGGATTCCTGGCTTACGCGTTCACTCATTTCGCCTACCCAATAAAATCCGGCGACTGGTGCTTGGTTCACGCTGCGGCTGGAGGCATCGGTCTGTTGCTCTGCCAGATGGCGAGGATCCGCGGGGGAAAGGTGATTGGCGTCACATCGAGTGAAGAGAAATCTGCGTTCGTGAAGGAAGCTGGCGCGGATGAGGTTATTATCTCCAAGCAAACCGATGTTGCCAAGGAAGCGCGACGGATTACGGGCGGCCGCGGAGTCAGCGTAGTCTATGACGGCGTCGGTAAAGATACTTTTGAGGCGAGCCTCGACAGTCTTGCTCCCGGCGGATATCTTGTGATCTACGGCCAGTCCAGTGGGTACGTGCCACCGTTTGATCTTATGAAGCTGCAGGAAAAGGGATCGCTGTTTTTGACCCGCACAAATGGCAGTCCCTATTTCAAGGAATATCCTGGTTATCTCGAACACTTCGTCGACTGGGTAAGGCAGGGTAAGCTTTCCATCCGGATTGATCGCACCTATCCCCTTGCGGAAGCTGCCCAGGCGCACGTGGCGTTCGAACAGCGAAAAGTCAGCGGAAGAGTCTTGCTTCATCCGTAACGCCCGAAACTCGCCTTACAAGAAATGCACGCGCCGCCCCAAAGCAATTCGAGTTCGCCCGGCCTGATCCGCGGCATGGGGTTGGGGAGCGCGACTGCGCTCAACATGATCGACATGATCGGCGTGGGGCCGTTCATTACCATGCCGCTGGTTTTGAGCGCCATGGGCGGCCCGCAGGCCATGTTGGGATGGGTGGCGGGCGCGCTTCTGGCGGTTTGTGATGGGCTAGTCTCGGCGGAGCTGGGTGCCGCAATGCCGGGGTCGGGTGGACCGTATCGCTACTTGAATGAAATTTACGGGCCGCGAAAATGGGGACGGCTGATTTCGTTTTTGTTTATCTGGCAACTTTCGTTCAGCGCGCCACTGTCGATTGCCACGGGTTGCATCGGACTCGCCGGCTACGCCGCTTACTACTGGCCCAGCCTGGAGACGGTTTACGCGGCGCACACTGCGTCTTTATCCATCCCATGGGCGGGCCCTTTGCAGGTCAGCTGGATTGTGACGCAGGGAACCGCGGTCGCGGTCATCATCTGCTTCCTGACGGTTTTGCTGCTGTATCGGCGTATCACGGTAATCGGGCGGCTTTCGAACATACTTTGGATCGGCGTGATGGGAACGATCGGGTGGATTATCTTCGCCGGTCTGACGCATTTCAACGCGGCTCGAGCGTTTGATTTTCCTCCCGGCGCATTCACCATTTCACACGGGTTCTTTGCCGGCTTGGGCGGAGCCATGCTCGTGGCTACTTACGATTACTGGGGCTATTACAACGTCTGCTACCTGGGCTATGAAATTAAATATCCGACGCGGAATATTCCGCGAGCCTTGTTGCTTTCCATTTTGCTGGTGGCCTGTCTATATCTAGCGATGAACTTGTGTATTCTGGCCGTGGTTCCGTGGCGCGAGATGCTTCAGGCCGGGCATAACAACAACGGGTTGTACGTTGTGTCGTTGTTTATGCAGAGAATTTATGGGCCGTGGGCGGCGCGGCTGGTGACGGGGCTCATCATTGTAGCCGCGTTCGCGTCAGTCTTCTCGCTCATGCTGGGTTATTCGCGGGTTCCGTACGCGGCGGCTTTGGACGGAAACTATTTCAAGGCGTTTGCCAGAGTGCATCCGGTGTACCGCTTCCCGTATGTTTCACTGCTGGCCTTGGGAGTAGTGGCGGCGGCGTTCTGCTTTCTGCGGCTGCGGGATGCGATTGCGGCCCTGGTGGTCATTCGCCTGATTCTGCAATTCCTGGTGCAAGCAGTTGGAGTGATCGTGTTTCGAGTGACGCGTCCGGAGTTCCCGCGCCCGTTTCGCATGTGGCTGTATCCGGTGCCGGCGTTGGCCGCGATTGCGGGATTTCTGTTTATCCTGTTCAACCGGGCGAACTGGCAGAAGGAAATACGGTATGCGGTAGTAATCTTGTTGGCTGGCTTGGCAATTTATATGATCAGGGCTTGGAGAGGCGCGGAGTGGCCTTTCAGCGCCGTGAAATCTTACGAGCAAAATCTTTAACACAGGGGACGCAGAGGAACACAGGGTAGGTCAAAGAGAGGAATCATGATTGATAAGAAGCTTGGGAGTGTCGCATTTTGCTTACTGCTGTTTGCTGGGGTAACTTCAGCGCAGGGCAACAAGAAGAACATGGAGCATAGGACCGTCACTGAAGTGCTCGACCGCTCGGTGACAAACATGGAACATGAATTTGTCCCCGCGGTTGAAGCGATGCCCGAGGACAAATTCGGATTCGCGCCCAGCGATGGGGAATTCAAGGGCGTTCGCACATTCGGCGAACAGGTGAAGCACGTAGCGGCGGTGAATTATATTTTTGGAGCGGCAATACTAAGTGAAAAGGTTCCCGTAGATGTGGGCGATGAATCGGGACCAGCTTCGATTAAGACCAAGGCGGAGATTCTGAACTATTTGAAGGATTCGTTTGCCTATGTTCACAAGGCGATTCAGACCATCAACGAAAAAAATCTGGTCGATCCGCTGAAGAGCCCGTTCGGAGAGGGATCCGTGACGCGGCTGGGAGTGGGAACTAGCGTGACCGCTCACGGGTACGACCACTACGGACAAATAGTGGAATATCTGCGCATGAACGGGATCGTGCCTCCGGCGAGCCGGTAGAAATCTCTGACTGCTTAATCAGTGCCGCCGGGGTTCGTGTTTTTTGCGAGACGCCTCGAAGAGGCTAGACAGGTGTTGGCGGAAGCTCACGCCGGGTTCCCTGGCCACATGGTCGGGATAGGACTCGAGGGCTCGAATAAACTTCTGGATCTCTTCGGTGGCTTGTTCGTTGCACAGCGGCTCGCCCTCACGTGGCTGGACGTGATCATGCATCTTCGGATTCATCCTGCACACCCCAAATACTTACCAAACGCTTCTGAAGCGGTGACCTTATGGTTGAAATTAACACGGGCCGGTGAGGAAAGTTTCTGCTTGAGGAAATCACTAGTTCATTTCACTCAGAACATTCGGCGGATTATCTGTTTGCTCCGCGCGACGTAATCGAGGTGAGAAGCAACTCGGCGCGCAGTCTATTGCTGGCAAGGTGAGCGGCAATATTTTTTCGTGCTTTCTGAACGGATGAGCGGGGATCAAGAAAGATAACCACTGACGGACCGGCGCCGCTAAGAACAGCTCCGAGAATTCCAGGATTCCCGCGCAATCCTTGCAGGCACGGAAGCAAAGGACAGAGCGCAGCGCGGTAAGGCTGGTGCATGCGATCATCCAGCGCAGCCGCCAGCAACGTGTGATTCCCCTGCAAAAAAGCGGCGAGCAACATCATCGAGTTTTGAATGTTGATGACAGCGTCGGCGCGGGAATACTGCGCGGGAAGCACACGGCGGGCTTCCTCTGTGGAAAGAACTTGCTCCGGGAGCGCCAGCAGGAGCGGCCAGTTCCCTTTCGGCTTGATGCTGACCACTTGAGCTTCTGCTTCTCCAGACATGCGCGCCACGGTGAGACCGCCCATCCAGCAGGCGGAAGCGTTATCCGGATGGTGTTAGCGGCGGGAGGCTTCGCCAATGATTTGCGCATCGGGCCAGCGCAAATGTCCGAAATGATTTGCCAATGCGATGCCGGCTAAGCGCGCCGCCGCGGAAGAGCCACAGCCCTTGCCGATCGGGATCTCATTTCGAATGCGCAGAGATAGCGGAATAATTTCTTTGCTTTGTGCCTGAAGGATCTCGCGGTATGTGGTGAGGACCAGGTGATTTTCCAAAGTCTTGCAGATTTCCAGATCGCGGCCTGTGGCGCGAATCGCAAATTCGGCGGCGGCCCGTGCATCGATGGTGATGTATAAATCCATCGCGAGCGCGGCCGCGTCGAAGGCCGGGCCGAGGTTCGCCGAGGTGGCCGGCAGAGCTAAGTGCAGCGGCGCCGCAGGTAATTTTTTTCTCTTCTCAGGCATTGGCTTGCGTAGGATCAGATTTCTCGGCTCGCTCCAGTGTCTGGAGAATCGCATCCAGATTGGCATCGAGCACAACCGGAGGATGGCGCAGTGAGTTCAACGCAACGTCATCGGGCTTCTTCGCGGCATTGGGAAAAAGCTCGCTGCGATGGAACTCCATGGTGAAGTCGGGATCTTTGAGAAGGTTTCCAGTTAGAACCAGGATGACCGTCTCTTCTGGCTTTACGAAGCCCTCTTTCAGCAGTCTTTTTAAACCTGCAAGCGTGACGGCGGAAGCGGGCTCACAGCCGATTCCCTCGGCGCCGATTTCAGCTTTCGCTATCGCGATCTCAACCTCGCTCACTTGTTCACAAGCGCCCCCGGTGGCTTGAATAACTTTGACTGCCTTTTCCCACGATGCGGGATTGCCAATGCGGATGGCAGTGGCGCGGGTTTCGGGCTGCACACTCACAAGCTGCTTGCCCCCAGCTTCACGCAACGTGCGAACCAGGGCGTTCGCGCCTTCGGCTTGAATTACAGACAACTTCGGAAGACGCGGTATCAATCCGAGGTCGAGCATTTCGAGCAGCGCCTTGCCGATTGCCGAACTATTACCGAGATTTCCTCCGGGCACGATGATGTGGTCGGGGGCTCGCCAATCCAGTTGCTCCAGCAGTTCGATGGCAAGCGTTTTCTGGCCTTCCAGCCGAAATGGATTAATGGAGTTAAGTTGATAAACCGGGGCGCGCTGCACAAGCTCCTGAAGCAGGCGCAGGCAGCCGTCGAAATCCGTTCGGAGTTGGCAGGTGAGGGCGCCGTAATCCAGAGCTTGCGATAATTTGCTCCACGAGATCTTTCCGTCAGGCACGAGTACCAGGCTGCGCATGCCTCCCCGAGCGGCGTATGCCGCCATGGATGCAGACGTGTTTCCTGTGGAAGCGCAGGCCACCCAACGATATCCGGCTTCACGGGCGAAGGTGGCGGCAACCGTCATGCCCGCATCTTTGAACGAACCGGTCGGATTCATTCCCTGATGTTTGGCGTAAAGCCGTGAAACGCCGGTGCGGCGAGAGGCTTGCGGGAGTTCGTAGAGCGGAGTGTTGCCTTCGCGCAGGGAAATTACCTGCTCGTCAGAATCGGGCGTCGGCAGAAGTTCACGGAACCGCCAAACACCACTGAGGTCGAGCTGTGAGTTCGAGCAACGGCGCTCGCGCCAAATCGATTTCAAAGCGTTAGCGTTCAAGGCGGGCGACTTCCAGGCTGGATCGGTCACTTCCAGCAAGTTATCGCAATGTGAGCAGCGAAAATGCTGAGCGGCGTCCGGAGTGAGCGCGCCACATGCGATGCAGCGAAAGATGAACGTGGCCTTGCGCTGGCTCAGTGGAGAACCTTGCTCATCAAACTTCCGGCCAGGCGTAGCGGAGGGCGGCATGAAGTAAATGGCTATTTCTCGCCGCGCAGGTATTGATCCGTTTTGTTGATCCAATCCGCGCGCGGAGGATTGAAAACATCAAGATCCACCGTGTCTGCCAACGCCTCGGCTTTATGGGGCATGTTCGCCGGGATGCAAAGAACCTCTCCGGCATGGACGACAATTTCCTGGCCGTCGATCCAGAACTTCAGCGCACCATCCAATATGTACGTCAGTTGCTCGTTGTGGTGGCTGTGCTCGGGAACGATGCATCCTTTTTTCAGCAGGACTCGCGCCACCATAATTTCCTGGCCGACCACGAACTGGCGCTGCAGAAGCGGATTTAATTCTTCCAGCGGGATAGTGTGCCACGGAACGTACTGCAGAGGCGTCTTAACCGCCGCATGTTTAGTGACGGCGCGTTGCGCGCGAGAGTGCGGCTTTGCGCCGCCGGTTTTCGTTTTTGCGGATGACCGGCTGGTTTTGACTTTTTTCGCCATGATTAATGAACCCTGCCACCGTATAACTTTACCGCATTATCGTGCAGATAGCCGTGGGCCAGCTCGAGAGCCCGGGTTTCACTGATTTCGTTTTCCGAGATCATTTCGGCGAGAGCGGCAGCCAATGCCGTTCGCGCCGATTTCGCGCCCAGCCAGTAACTCTCTTCCGCGCCCAGGACTTCATTGTAAGGGAAAGCGTCTGTGCCGAAGGTGATCTTATCGGGGAAAGTTTCCAGCCACATCTTGAGTATGTCTTTGAAAGCGGACGGATATTGTGCAAGTTCTTCGAACGAGGAATCGAAATAAACATTCTTCATGGCGGCGAGCCAGATAGCCTCGCGCTCGAGCGGATATCCGCCGTGAAGCATCACGAAGGTTGTGCTGCGGTAGCGCGGATCGCGCAGCACGCTTTCGAAGTTCATGATGTTGCTCTGGGACAAACTAAAGTAGTCGCCGATGCCGACCGCCGAGTGAATGTGTACGGGAAGATGCAAGCGGCCACCTTCCAGAATGAGATAGCGGAAAATGTAATCCTGAAAGGTGCGGTAATCCTTCTCGCTGGGAATGCCGCCGGTCACATAGCGCTGGTAAAGGTCTGCAGCCTGATCGCGCGTGGGATCGCCGAAAATTGTGGGGCGAAAGTAGGCCACTTCAAACTTTATCGCGATGCCGCCTTTATTTCGGTTGTCTTCCAATACCCGGCTGATGAATTTCAAGTATCCATCGAGATCGTCAGGCAGCCTGGTAACATTTTCCTGCTGCATCCAGCGGTGCAGCATTTTTTCCTGCAGCGGGATATAGACTCCTTCATCGGTGTTGCGCGCGGTCTCGCGCTGGTTGTTGAACGGCCACATAAAAGAGTCCACGAAGAAGACCCACGGAAAGCGCTTGGCATCGAGATAGTCCGGCATCATGGCACGGTTGGCGGCAGAGCTTTCGGTGTTGATCTTGTCGAGGATCATGTCGAAGTAGGCAGTGCCGGGATATTGCTTCTTCAGTTCAGCTTTTTTCGCGACCAGCCACTTAGCGTGTTCCGGCGAAAGATCTGTATAGGGGTATCCGAACAAGGCTTTGGCGGCGGCGATGAGTTCGGGGTTATCGTCGCGAGTGCGTACAGCTTCACTGAAATCGGGAGGCGCGGCCATGGCGTCGACATCGGGATCGTCGGAAAATCCGGGGTGAGCATGGTGGTCGAAGGCGGGAATCGCATCGATCTGCGGCAGCAAACGCTGGTAGATCTGTGGGACATCGGGACCAGGAAGAGGACGGGCCTGAGCGTGGGAAAGAACTGCCGGGAAGGCCGTGACGCAGAGCAGGAAACCAGGCAAGACGAGCCGTGCCAATTTCATATTTCCCTCAGGGGCTGAAGCCCTTATTTATTACAGCAATTCATCGCGGCGCTGAAGCGCTGCGCCACCCAAAAGCTCGAACCACAACATTTTTAGTAGTGGCGGCTATCTTGCCACCAGAGTTCCCTGCCAGGCAATCGAGACTTTCATGATGCGAGCCGCGGCCTCCTTCAGGTTTTCCACCGACGAGGCGAATGAGAAGCGCACGAAATGTTTGCCGGATGGGCCAAACGCGGCTCCGGGAATCGCAGCGACTCCCGCATCGTCAAGCAGAATGCGGCAGACCTCTTCGGCGCTAGAACCAGTCCCGCGAATGTCGACCCAGGCGTAGAACGCGCCCTCCGGAGGTTCGCAACGGAAGCCCGGTACTTTACTCAGATCGTCCACAAACTGCGTTCGCCGCCGCGCAAACTCGGCGACCATTCGCGGAGTATTGCCCTCGCGATCGCGCAGGGCATCGATGGCGGCGTATTGCGTGAATTCGGCCACGCAGGTGTAGCTGTT
Organism: Candidatus Sulfotelmatobacter sp.; assembly: GCA_049696955.1. Lineage (GTDB taxonomy): Bacteria > Acidobacteriota > Terriglobia > Terriglobales > Acidobacteriaceae > Sulfotelmatobacter. The sequence goes on from JBAVUV010000096.1 coordinate 10,915, forward strand.
GATCGCCATCATAGCCAGTGCCGCGGCCACGTCGGGCGGTGCGACGGCGTAGCCCAGGCGCCATCCGGTCATGGCAAAGCTTTTCGAAAAGCCGTCAATGATCACCGTGCGTTCTTTCATCCCGGGATAGCGCAGCATCGACAAATAGTCATCCCGGTAAATGATACGCGCGTAGATTTCATCGGACAGCACCCACAGGTCGTGCTTAACCGCGAGTTCTGCCAAGCCACGCTGTACTGCATCGGTATACACGGTTCCGGTGGGATTGCCCGGAGAGTTGGTGATCAACATGCGCGTGCGGCGAGTAATCTTCGAAGCGATCTCGGACAGGTCGGGCTGAAAGTGATTGCGCGACGCGAGTTCGAACGGCACAGGGACTGCGCCAAGACCCAACGCGATTGAGGGATATCCGGGAAAGCCGGGATCGGGATAAAGAACTTCGTCGCCCGGCTCGAGCAATGACATCATGGAAAAAAACAGCGCAGCCTTGCAGCCGGGCGCGATCACAACGTTCGCCGCTGAAACGTCGATATTGCGTGTGCGCTGCAAATACTTTGCGATTTCTTCGCGGAGAGCGGGAACTCCGGCAACGGCGCAATAACGGTCTTTGCCATCTGCAAGCGCCTTGGCGGCAGATTCAACTACCGACGCACCCGGGTGAAAATCAGGCTCGCCCAATTCCAGATGAATAATGGAACGGCCCTGGCTTTCCAGTTCCTTGGCGTGAGCGAAGACTGAGAGCGCGCCTTCGCCGCTCATGACCGACATCCGGGATGCTATCGAACGCATGCACTCTCCACTAGCCTGAGAAATTTATAAACCTTTATACATACCGCCATCGACGAGAATGGTTTGGC
>JBAVUV010000097.1:0-3085 GCA_049696955.1 Candidatus Sulfotelmatobacter sp.
GTATTACCCCGAAGCAGCAATTCAGAACCAAGATCTTTCCTATCAACCCCAAGACGCCGCCAACAGCAAGAGAAACTGGAATGGGATGGGGACCTACCCTGATCCGAATAATCCGATTTCGCAGCAGAGATTTCCCGCTGGTGCAAGCGACAAGGACGCGCCGCAGACGCCGCCCTCGCCCGCTTCAAGTATTTCCCAACACCGGCTCCTGATGAAGAACGTCCAATTTATTCGAAACGGCGACGGAGCAGTTGTCCTCATCGACCAGCGTTCCGACTTGAAGCTGGACAAAGTAACCACTTATGTTCTGGCTTCGGAAGACTTCATACCGGCGCGCTGATTTCCGCGTTTGGAATCCAACAACGCGTGGTACTATACGGTGTCGTTAACGTACACGGTAGGGCGATGGCTTTCCGGGTTTGATGGCAGCCAGCAGGCAATCGGTGGGAATTTACCTCTTAGGAATTGATGTGGGAACGGGAGGAACGCGCGCTCTCATCCTCGATGAGAGAGGACGCGTTGTTACATCCGCTACCGAGGACCATCGGCCTTTCGCATCTCCTCACATCGGCTGGGCCGAACAAGATCCCTGTGATTGGTGGCGCGCCTGCGGCATCGCCGTCCGGCGTGCACTCGCACAAGCCAAACTGCGTAAAGATAAAGATCAGATTTCCTGCGTCGGCTTGTCGGGTCAAATGCACGGAGCTGTTCTGCTCGATGAGCAAGAGCGTATCGTCCGGCCGGCACTGATCTGGTGTGATGTGAGAACCGAGAAGCAGTGCCTCGACTTAACCGCTCAAGTCGGTGCTGACAAACTGATTCAACTCACCTGCAACCCCGCACTGACCAACTTCACCCTCACCAAATGCTTGTGGGTCAGAGAAAATGAACCGGAAAACTGGGGCCGCGTTCGATCGCTCATGCTTCCCAAAGATTACGTTCGGTTTCGGTTAACCGGGGAACGGGCCACCGATGTTGCCGACGCCTCGGGCACGCTTCTGCTCGACGTTGCCAACCGCCGCTGGTCGAAAGCGATGTTGAAGCTGGTGCAAATGGACGAGTCTCTTTTACCCAATCTGTATGAGTCGCCCGAAATCTGCGGACAAATTTCCGACGCCGGCGCGGACGCCACTGGCCTGCAAAAAGGCACTCCCGTCGTGGCTGGTGCGGGAGATCAGGCCGCCGGCGCAATCGGCATGGGAGTCGTTTCTCCCGGAACCGTCAGCGCAACCATCGGGACCTCGGGCGTGGTCCTGGCGGCCACCGATCATCCCGCCCTCGACTCCAGGGCACGTGTCCACACCTTCTGCCATGCAGTTCCGGGACGCTGGATCGCGATGGGCGTGACCCAGGCGGCGGGACTTTCGCTGCGTTGGTTCCGCGATCAGTTTGGGTCAGTTGACGGGCATGAGTCGTATGAGAGCCTCACCGCCGAGGCGGCCAAGGCTCCTCCCGGATGCGATGGTCTGCTCTGGGCTCCGTATTTGATGGGCGAGCGCACTCCTCACCTCGACCCTGCGGCGCGTGGAATGCTGGTTGGCTTAACCGCTTCTCACACGCGAAGTCACGTGATTCGGGCGATCCTCGAAGGAGTTGCTTTCAGCCTGCGCGACACTTTCACTGTTTTCCGAGAGATGGAAGTGCCGGCAAAAAAGATTCGCCTCGGCGGCGGCGGCGCCCGATCCCCGCTTTGGCGCCAGATTCAGGCTGACATTTATGGCCAACCAGTCGAAACTGTCGAAGCGGAAGAAGGCGCGGCCTACGGTGCCGCAATCCTGGCGGGAGTGGGAGCGAAAACGTGGTCTTCTGTTGACGAAGCCTGCCAATCTGTAGTGCGCGTCGTCGAGAATATCACTCCATCCCCTGAAGATTCTCTGGCTTTGGAAAAGGCGTACGACATGTATGGGCGCATATATCCCGCGATGAAGTCCATATTTAATTAATTTGATAACCTCGCGAAGTGGAGACTATTTCATGACCAACCATCAGCCTGATACGAACGATTACCAACCCCGTGCTGAACACAAATTCTCCTTTGGGCTGTGGACGGTCGGCAACCGGGGACGCGATGCCTTTGGCGATTTTGTGCGCCCGCTTATTTCCCCAACCGAGATTGTCTCGTTACTGGCCGAGGTCGGGGCTTGGGGAGTCAACTTGCATGACAATGATTTGGTTCCCATCGACGCAACTCCCGCCGAGCGCGATTGCATCGTCCGGTCGTTCAAGAAGGCCTGCGAGGCCAATGGCATCGTGGTTCCGATGGCGACCGTTTCGTTATTCTTCCATCCCATATTTCGCGACGGAGCTTTCACTGCCAACGATCCCGAAGTACGTGCCTACGCTCTGCAGAAAACGATGCGAGCGATGGATATTGGCGCAGAACTGGGAGCGAAAATTTTCGTATTGTGGGGCGGCCGCGAAGGCGTTGAGACGGACGCATGTCGTCGCGCCGATGACGCCATCAAACGACTGCGCGACGCCGTCAACTACCTGTGCGAATATAATCTCGACCGCGGATACGGCATGAGGTTCGCTTTAGAGGCCAAGCCCAACGAGCCCCGCGCCGATATCTACATGGCCACCACCGGGCAATACCTGGGCTTCATTCCGACTCTCGATCATCCGGAAATGGTTGGCGTGAATCCCGAGATGGCCCATGAACACATGTCGGGATTGAACTTCATGCATGCCGTCGCCCAGGCGTGGGAAGCAGGCAAGCTTTTTCACATCGATCTGAACGACCAAATGCCCGGCCGATTTGACCAGGATCTCCGTTTCGGTTCTTCCAACCTGAAGTCCGCATTTTGGCTGGTGAAGTTTCTCGAAGATGTTGGCTACAACGGGTCCCGTCATTTCGATGCTCACGCTTACCGCACCGAGGACTACGCCGGTGTGAAAGACTTCGCTCGCGGCTGCATGCGCACATACTTGATCCTAAAAGAGAAGGCGAGACGATGGAATGCCGACAAGGATATACAGGCAGTGCTGGCAGAGATTTCAAAGAACCACAACGGCATTCCTCCTCTGAGCCATTACTCAAAACCGAACGCCTCCGAGTTGCTCGCTACTGTTTTTGACAAAGACG
>JBAVUV010000098.1:0-2089 GCA_049696955.1 Candidatus Sulfotelmatobacter sp.
AAGCGATGCAGGAGGCGCAGAAGGCCAGCGAGGAAGCTCGACGAAGGCTTGCGGACATCGAAGCCCGGCTGATGCGGCTGGATGGCGAAATTGGCATGATGCGCAACGCCGCAGAAAAAGAAGCGGCTGCTGAAGAAGCGCGCATTCGCGCCGCCGCCGAAGAAGATGCGCGCAAGATGCTGGAATCGACGCAGCAGGAAATCGCGACTGCGGTGAAAGCGGCGCGGCGCGAACTCATGGCGTACGCCGCCGAGCTGGCCGTGGGCCTGGCGGAAAAGCAGATTCGCGTGGACGCCGCCACCGATCAGGCGCTGCTGCGGAATTTTGCCGGACAGCTGGGCGCAGCCTCCGCAAGTTCAGGAGAGAACCCCGGGAAGGGCACACAATAGGGAATGGCTTCCGTTGCCAGCACGTACGCTCACGCCTTCGCGGATGTAGTTCTCGATGCGCATCTTGACGTGGATCGCGCCGTCGCGGAGCTTCGTGCTATTGCGCGCTTGTTGAATGAGAGTTTCGAGTTGCGTCGCGTTTTCGAAAATCCCGCGATTCCCGCCGGGCAGAAGCGGCGTGTGCTGGATGTGATTGCGCAGCGCGATGGAATTTCGAAGCAAGTCCGAAACCTGGTCGCCATTCTGATTGATCATCGGCGAACCCATTTTCTGGATGCGGTCATCCGGCAACTGGGGAAGGAACTCGACAAACGCATGGGTTTCGCCGAAGCCGAAATCACAAGCGTCCGCGAACTGGCCGATACGGAGAAACGCGAGTTCGAGCAGCAGGTAGCAAAATTGACCGGCAAGAAAGTCCGCGCGCATTACGGCCGCGATGCTTCATTGCTGGGTGGCGCAGTGCTCCGCGTCGGCAGCACGATTTACGACGGTTCTGTAAAAGGGCAATTGGAAAGAATGAAAGAAGCGATTAGCTCTTAACTTCTGGCTCCTGGCTTTTCAGCTGGCAGTTAGAAGCTTGGGCTCACGAACTGATTCTATGGCACAGATCAAAGCAGACGAAATAACAAAACTGATCCGCGAACAGATCGAGAACTACGAATCAAAGATCTCCGTGGACGAAACCGGCACCATCATCTCTCTTGGCGACGGCATTGCGCGCGTCTACGGACTCGATAAAGTGATGGCCGGCGAGCTTCTTTCCTTCCCGCACGGCGTCGCCGGCATCGCCATGAACCTGGAAGAAGACCGGGTCGGCGTGGTGATCCTCGGCGAATACACCGAGCTCAAGGAAGGCGATGAGGTGAAGCGTACCGGGCGCATCATGAGCGTGCCGGTGGGTGACGCCATGATCGGCCGGGTCGTCGACTCGCTGGGCCGTCCCATCGACGACAAAGGTCCAATCGCCACCGACCAGTTCATCGCTCTCGAGCGCCTGGCTCCCGGCGTCATCGATCGTCAACCCGTTCGTGAGCCCATGGCCACCGGACTCAAGGCAATCGACAGCATGATTCCGATTGGCCGTGGCCAGCGTGAATTAATCATCGGCGACCGCCAGACCGGAAAAACCGCCGTCGCGCTCGACACCATCATCAACAGCAAGGGCAATGACCTGGTTTGTATTTATAACGCGATTGGCCAGAAGCGCTCGTCGATCGCGCAGGTGGTGAAGATTCTGGAAGACTACGGCGCGATGGAATATACCATCGTCGTCGCGGCTTCGGCTTCCGAACCCGCGCCCATGCAATACATTTCGCCGTACGCGGCCACTGCCATCGGTGAATACTTCCGCGACTCCAAGCGGCACGCGCTGGTGATCTACGACGATCTTTCGAAGCATGCAGCGTCCTATCGCGAAATTTCATTGCTCTTGCGGCGTCCGCCCGGCCGCGAGGCGTATCCCGGAGACGTCTTCTATCTTCACTCACGATTGCTCGAACGCTCGGCCAAGCTGAGCGACAAGAATGGCGCCGGATCGCTCACCGCTCTGCCCATCATCGAAACCCAGGCCGGTGATGTTTCCGCCTACATCCCGACCAACGTGATTTCGATTACGGATGGCCAAATCTATTTGGAAACGGATCTGTTCAACCAGGGCGTACGCCCCGCCCTGACCGTGGGACTGTCGGTAAGCCGCGTGG
>JBAVUV010000099.1:0-5905 GCA_049696955.1 Candidatus Sulfotelmatobacter sp.
GGCTTCATCCATGACGCGTGTTCTTCGGCACATGTGCTGATACAAGACGGCCCCATTTTTCGCGATCATGAAATTGAGCTCGAGGAATACGGGCTGGAATACATATTTCCAGATCCCGCCGTGCATCTTCCGTTTCTTGACGGCACCTACCTCACCATGTGGCGTGATATTGACCGCACCTGCGAAGAATTCGCCAAGTTCTCGAAGAAAGACGCTGCGGCCTATCGCAAGATGATGAAGGACTACTCCGAGATTCAGCCGCTGCTCGCGCAATCCGCGTACACGCCGATCGGTTTCGGAAAACCATTCAGCGAAGTCCTCGCCACACATCCCCAAAATAGGTTCTGGCAACGGCGGATGGCGATGTCCGCGTGGGAGATTATTCGCGAGAATTTCGAGGACGAGCATTCCCGCGCCTTCATGGTCTGGATGGCTTATCAGACCGTCGTGCCTCCCGAAGATCCGATGTCGGGCCGCCTCGCCTACGCGTTAGCCGCGGGACGCCAGCGTTGGAGCTGGACGACTCCTAAAGGCGGCTCCGGCGCCTTGACCCAGGCGCTCGCCCGTTACATCGAGGCACGCGGAGGAGTCATCCTCACCAACAAACCCGTCACCGGCATGATCGTCGAGAACGGAAAATGCACCGGCGTTGAATGTGCCGATGGCAGCTCCTATCGCGCCGAAAAGGCGGTGCTCTCCACGGTTCATATCAAGCATCTGATCAATATGGTCCCGAAGGATTTGCTGCCGAATGATTTTGTTGACGGCGTGAATACCTGGCAAGCCGGCATCACGCTTTTCGTCAGTCACTACGCCACCACGGAGCCGCCGAAGTTTTCGGTTGCCGGCGGCGTTCTTTCGCCGGTCGCGTCGGGCGCGATGGCATCCCCTGAGCGCGCATTGCGCATTGGTTACGACTTCGATCGCGGCGCCGTCAACGTAGACGAGCCGCCGTTGCTCGTGATCTGTAGCACTGTGGCCGATCCGACGCGGGCCCCAGCAGGCATGCACACGATCAAAGTAATCGGAAACCAGCCCTACGATCTCAAGGAAGGCCCGCAACATTGGGATGCAATCAAAGACGACGTCTCGAACGCGAACCTGAAATATCTGCGCCGCTTTGCGCCCAACCTGACAGACGACAAAATTCTCGCGCGCGTTGTCGAAAGCCCGCTGGATCTCGAGCGCATGAACCCGCACAACTGGCACGGGACCTGTCACGGCGGTGCGCAGAATCCGGCGCAGTCCGGACCCTTGCGGCCGGTTCCCGGGTGGGCCCAGCACCGCATGCCGATTCCCGGTTTGTATCAGACAGGCGCGACGACCTTTCCTGGCGGCTCGGTTTCCGGCGCGCCGGGAAGAAATGCCGCAAGCGTGATGCTCAAGGATTTCGGCACGAGCATGGACGAAGTATTAAAGAAGAAAGCGTAAAGGCCAGAGACTTCGCGAGGCTCAATAACGGAGCCACGGTGAAAGCTTGATAAAGATTACCAGACGAAGTTTCGTCAAGCAGGCGGCGCTCGCGCCTCTCGCTGCAGCGCCGTGGCCGCTAGCCACCAGGCTCGCCGGGGATGACCGCTTTGACATTGTCGTAGCGGGGGCGGGTCACAATAGCCTGGTTGCTGCTGCTTATCTGGCAAAGGCCGGTTTGCGCTGTGTGGTTCTTGAGGGTCGGCCGACGATTGGCGGCGGAGTCAAGACCTCGCAGTTGACTCTGCGCGGTTTTCGGGACGATGTTTGCTCGACCGCACATTCGTTCATTCAGGATAATCCGTTGTTGCGCGACAACGAATTGAACCTTGGTGAATACGGCCTGGAGTACATCACCCCCGATCCGATCTTCCATATGCCTTTTCCGGACGGCACGTCTTTAACCCAATGGCGCGATGTTGACCGCACCTGCGACAGTATTGCGAAGTTTTCCAAGAAAGACGCGGCGGCGTACCGAAAAATGTTGGCTGATTATGAGTCCGTCAAGCCGATCCTCGTAGCGGGGAGTTTTCTGCCGATTGGTTTTGGTAAACCTTTGAACGATCGCCTCGCGGGCACTCCGAATGGCAAGCTCTGGCGGCGCCGTCTGGGAATGTCTGCATGGGACATCATTCAAGATACGTTCGAAGACGACCGCTGTCGCACTTTCTTTCTCTGCGTGTCACATCTCGCCTCCGAGCCGCCCAACTCCGTTGCCACCGGCGGCCTTGCTTACTCCACCGCCAGACAACAAAAGCTTGGCCGTCCCATTCCGAAGGGCGGATCAGGCGCGTTGACGGAAGCACTGGGCCATTTCATCGAAGCGCACGGCGGTGTGGTGCTCACGAACAAGCCGGTCGGCATGCTCATTATAGAAAATAGCAAATGCGTGGGCGTGGAGTGCGTTGACGGCAGTTCTTACCGCGCGGATAAAGCCGTGCTCTCGACGATTCACATCAAGCAGTTGGTCGAGATGGCGCCTCCGCAACTATGGGGGCAAGATTTTCTCGATGGCGTGGACACCTGGCAGCCTGAAAATGCCATGTTTGTCACTCACTACGCGACGTCCCAGGCCGCCGTTTATGAAGTAGACGGCGGCATGCTCTCGCCCGTTGAATCCGCGATCCTGGTCAATTCGGATCGAGGTTTGAGCTCGGAATTCGACAATGCATCCGGAATTCCGAACATAACCAATCCGCTGGTCCAGATTGTTTGCTGCAGCTCCGCCGACCCCAGCCGTGCGCCCGCCGGAATGCACACCTTGAAACTCCTCGGTTGGCAACCATACACGCTGCGACAAGGCCCACAGCACTGGGATTCCATTAAAGACCAGGTCGCCGATGGATATTTGAACTTCGTAAGAAAATTCATTCCGAGTCTCACCGAAGACAAAATTCTAGGCAGATTCGTCATGAGTCCTCTGGATATCGAGCGCATGAACCCACACTTCTGGCGGGGAAGCGTGCACGCCGGTGCGCAGAGCCCGTCGCAAAACGGCGCGATGCGTCCTGTGCCGGGATGGGCGCAACATCGCATGCCGATTGCCGGCCTCTATCAAACCGGCGCCACAACATTTCCCGGCGGTTCGGTCACCGGCGCGCCCGGTAGAAATGCGGCCACGGTGATGTTGAAAGATTTCGGAACAACAATTGAAGATGTGGTCAGCAAAAAATCTTCCCGGAAATTCAGCCGATCCCTGACGGCTGCGGTAAGTACCACATGACAGTAGGAGGCGGCTTCGTGTCACGAATACTAGCAAGTTTGTTTCTGCTCGGCGGCGTCGCGTTGTTCGCTGGTTTGATCGTGCTTTCGCCCATGGCCGCGGGCCAAACTGCCGCCAAGTCTTCAGCGGCAGCGAAGCCATTGGTTCCCGCCAATCCCTCGCCGCATCCGGCGCCGGAACAACCGCTCCCTTATAGTCATAAGACTCACCTCGCCCTCGGCCTTGTCTGCAATACTTGCCACACCAATCCCGATCCTGGCGTGCTCATGACGTTTCCCCCGACTTCCAGATGCATGCGATGCCACGCCGATATAGCGACGGATAGGCCTTCGATTCAGAAGCTGACGGAGTATTCGAAATCCGATACGACGATTCCATGGGTGCGCGTATATACCGTGTTGAAAGGCGTGAACTGGAATCATCGCGCCCACCTTCAGGCGGGAATCAAATGCGAAACCTGCCACGGCCAGGTGTCGCAGATGGCGAAGATGTCCGAAGCGACAAGCGTCACCACCATGTCCGTATGCCTGGGTTGTCACACAGCGGAAAAGGCGCCCACCGCTTGCAATACGTGCCACTCGTGGCCGGCCGGTCCCTATATGCCTGCCACGCATCCGGCGAAGGTTCAACTGAGCGATCCGCACGCGGCGATGACCGAGAGCGCTCTGCGGCAATAATTTCGCCCATAGGGCGTTGGCATCGCGGTCTTGCGTGAGTGGCTTCTGCAGGCAAATGCGTTAGGCGACCGCGCTGACGTGGCTCAACTCAGCTGCAGCCTGACTTCGTTGGGAGAAGCATTTCTGCGCCTAGTCGCGTTAGGCGTCAACCACTGAATTCTTCAGCATTCCTACGCCCTCTACGCTAACTTCTACCAAGTCCCCCGCGACCAGCGGCCCGACACCCTCAGGCGTGCCCGTCGCAATCAGATCACCTGGGAGCAGTGTCATGATTCCCGCTATGTAGTGAATCATCGCACTGATGTCAAAAACCAAATCCAGCGTCGTTCCTTCCTGGTGGATCTCTCCATTCACACGTGTCTCGACCCGCACGCCTTTCCACGGATCGATCTCGTCGGTCACCACGGGACCCACAGGGCAGAAAGTATCGAAGCCTTTCGCCCGCGTCCACTGCCCGTCGTTCCTCTGAAAGTCCCGCGCCGAAACGTCATTAATTGCGGTATAACCCATGATAAAAGGTCGCACGTCCGCGCCCGGCGGCAATCTGTAACATGTGTGCGAAATGACGATGCCGAGCTCGCCTTCGTAGTGAACCAATTCCGAAATTCTCGGTCGGTGGATTTCCTGGCCGGGGCCAATAATGGAAGACGGCGGCTTCAGGAAAATCAGGGGTTCTTTCGGAACCTCGTTGCCCATCTCCGCCGCGTGTTTTCGATAATTTCGTCCTAAGCACACGATCTTGGACGGCTGTACCGGAGCGAGCAGATTCGCGTCCGCCAGCGCAATGGGTTCGATGCGCTCTGCGCCACTACGAAAAACTTCGACTCCAGCTTCCGGCGAAATCCTCGAAACTCTTGTGATGCGCTCGGCACCGTGGATTGTCTCCAGCAAGCCAAACCGCGCCTCGCTTTGAAATACGAAGCGGCAATACCTCATCAGGTCTCCTCAAATTGTCGCTTTTGGATGGGCTAGCGACTCAATCCGCGGCTCGCCGCGAAGATCGCTCGCCGAGCGCTCGCGCGCTCGGCTATGCGCTTTGATAAAGTTTGGTAAGCACGAACTCCCGGTGACCCAGCGATTCCGCGCATGTCAGCCGTCCGTTGCACGTGCGAATCATGATGTCAATGAGCCGGTCGCCGGCCTCATCGAGCGTCATCTCGCGCCGCAGTATTCCGGAAACATCCAGATCGATATGTTCCGCCATCGTGCGCGCCGTCATGGGATTCGCCGTCAATTTGATCACGGGCTCGATCGGGTTTCCGATCACGTTCCCTTGTCCGGTGGGGAATAGGTGAACCACGAAACCGGCGGCCGCCTGCAAGGTGACGCATTCCGCCGCAGCCGAAGATGTATCCATATAATATAATCCCGCGCCCTTCGCAGGAGCTTCTGCGGGTTTCAGCACGTCAATGTACGTTGTATTTCTTCCGATTTTCTGCAGATTGCCGAATGCTTTCTCTTCGATTGTCGTCAAACCTCCCGCGATATTTCCCTTGGTCGGTTGAGATTCCGAGAGGTCACTCGTTTTATGCCGATCGATGACTTCCTGGTACGCGTTGAACGCGTCCATGAACCGTTGTTTCACTTCCGGCGTTGCGGCCCGGCTCGCGCACACAACTTCCGCACCGGTCAGCTCCGACGTTTCGCCAAAGCACGTCGTAGCGCCCAGCGGGTCGAGCTTGTCAATAAGATTTCCAACCGTCGGGCAGGACGCCAAACCGGAAGTCGTATCGCTCTCCCCGCACTTCGTTGAGATAAAGAGTTCTCGCATCGAGCAGACTTCGCGCTGTTTTTCCGATGCCCACTGCACGAATTCCCGCGCCTTTCTTGACGCCGCCGCGATGGTGCTGATATCGCCGTTACCTTCGATCGCAAATCCCACCACCGGCTTGCCGGTTGCGGCGATCCCATCCACCACGCGGCCCGTCCAGCTCGGTTCGATCCCAATCACCACGCACGCCGCGACGTTCGGGTTGCAGCCCGTACCAATGAGCGTCCTGAAGTGCATCTCAAGGTCTTCGCCAAACTGCAGCCC
>JBAVUV010000100.1:0-4329 GCA_049696955.1 Candidatus Sulfotelmatobacter sp.
TTCAGTTCGGCTAGAACCTCCACGCACCGCTCCACAGACATGTTTTCCTGCACCTTTTGCGGGTCATGGGGATGGAACGCCTGTTCGATCAATTCTCGCGCAAATTCGCAAAGCTTCCGAGCACTTGCGGACGGGGAATATACGAATATGGAGCCGCCGTACAATTCACCGCGACGCCGCGCATCGTCCATCGCCGAATCGTGGAAAATGTTCATTGACGTTCTCCTTATGCGCCATTCCGAAATGAGTCGCGTTGCTTCAATTCAGAGCACCAGCTTGCGGCCGTAGAACGCCTCAGCGTAGCCGCTGGGAGCGTTGCACTCCATACCCCTCAAGCGCATTAGAGAAAGGAATGTGTCTTCTCGAAACCATCGCTTGGCCTGCTGGGATTGGAATGCCTCCATAAGGAAACAAAGCTTCGTCTGATACTGGTTGGGTTCGAGTGGGACGAAGACATTTGGCTGTCCCATGTCGCCGTCGTACTTGGGGATCTCATATTCAAAAATTAAGTGGTCACGGAACGTATTCCACGTCAATTCCGCGATGAGCCGATGGTCTTGATGCGCGTCCCTTCTACTGTGCGTGAGAATTAAGTCGGGAGAAACAGGTTTGAGCTCCTCGAACATTCGTTTGATCTTGGCGCCCTCGAAGGGCATGAACCCATCCTGAAAAGATTGCAACACCGGGCCTTGAAGACGGTCATGCCCGGCGAACAGCTCGGCAGAACGCTGTGCTTCGGCCTTTCGGATTCCCACGGCGCTGAATACCACCCAGTGAAACCTACAGTTCGGATATTGCTGAGCCAAACGGAGGATCGTTCCGCCGCAACCGATCTCGATATCGTCAGAATGAGAGCCGAGGCAAAGTATCGTGAGCGACCTGGATGCCTCCAGGCCCAGGTTCAGGTTCATCATGTGCGAACCGATGTGACTTGAGGACCGTCCGATGCTGAATTGACTTGGCCCCAGATCTTCCAGGGCGCTACGCCCTGATTGAGTTCGTCGAGTCGTTGCTTATCCTTGAAAGTGTCCATGCATTGCCAGAAACCCGTGTATTTGTAGGCCAGCAACGCTTGCTTTTCGATCAGGCGCTGAAAAGGCTCTCGCACTAGTTCCTCGCCAGGCCGGATGTAATCGAAGATCTCCCTGCGCATCTGCAGGAAGCCGCCATTGATCCAAATATCGCTCCGCGTCAAGGCGCGCACGTCCGTCACGATTCCTTCTGGGTTGGCTTGAACGATATCGAAACTGGCCGTGGGTTGCACCAACAACAGAGATGCAACGGCCTTGCTCTGCTTGAATGAGTCCAGCATGGGCGGAAGTGGAACATCACTTAGACCGTCGCCGTAGTTCGCGAGAAACATTTCCTCGTCTTTGAGATAAGGCTCCACCGCTTTTAGGCGCTCGCCGATGCTTGCGTTGTCGCCGGTCTCGACAAACGTGATGGTCCAGTCATCAATGTCGCGGTTTAAAAACTGGACGCTTTTCCCTCCCTTCGACCAAACAAAGTCATTGGAGACCGATTCATCGTAGTGCAGGAAGTAGTCCTTGATGTTGTTGCCCCTGTATCCGAGACACAGGATGAATTCCTTATGTCCGAAGTGGGCGTAATACTTCATGATGTGCCAGAGAATCGGGCGGTTTCCGATGTTCACCATGGGTTTGGGCACATCGTCGGCGTAGCCTCTGAGCCGCATACCCTGCCCGCCACAAAAGAGAACAACTTTCATCACTTCCCTCCGCTCTTGACACTCAATAGATGGCCGCTCGTGGAATCGGCACGACGAACCGGCCGCCCCACTCTCGAATGAATTGCAATTGCTGCATGATTTCGTCTTTCAGATTCCACGGCAGAATTACGACATAATCCGGCTTGGTTTCGCGGATGCGGTCCGGATGATAAATCGGAATGTGCGTGCCGGGGAGATAGCGCCCCTGCTTATACGGACTGCGATCCACTGTATATTCGATGAGGTCTTTCCCGATCCCGCAGAAATTCAAGAGCGTCGCGCTCTTGCCTGGCGCGCCGTACCCAGCCACCGATTTCCCCTCATGTGCAGCCTTAAGCAGAAACTCTACCAGCGCCCACTTGGTCTGTCTCACTTGTAACGCAAAACTCTCGTAGCCATCGACCGAAGCCAACCCTGCCTTTTCCTCTTCCTCGATGAGGCGCGAAACGCTCGGCCCGACGTCATGTGTCCGCGCCTCCGCGCGGCAGGCGTACACGCGGAGTGAGCCGCCATGCGTCGGCAACTCTTCCACGTCAAACGCTTTCAGCCCATGTTTCTCCAGAATGCGCACCGTCGTGAGCATCGAAAAGTAAGAGAAGTGCTCGTGATAGATCGTATCGAATTCGTTGTGCTCGATCAGCCGAAGCAGGTGGGGGAACTCGAGCGTCAAAACTCCCTCAGGCTTCAGCAAAATCTTGAGACCTTCGACAAAATCATTCAGGTCCGGCACTTGCGCCAGCACATTATTTCCGAGGACCAGATCAGCGCGACGGTCCTCAGCCGCCAGTTCATTCGCCAGCTGCACGCCGAAGAAGCGCACCAGCGTGGGCACACCCTTTTCGAGCGCGACCTTGGCAACGTTTCCCGCAGGCTCGATTCCCAGCACCGGTACTTTTCGCCGCACGAAATATTGCAGCAAGTAGCCGTCGTTACTCGCGACCTCTACCACGAAGCTCTGCGAATCCAGGCTGAACTGCCTGGTCATTTTCTCGCAGTAGTTGTCTGCGTGTTTAAGCCACGAATCGGAGTAGGAAGAAAAGTATGCGTAGTCGCTGAAGATATTCTCGGCGCTCTCGTATTCCTCCAACTGGACTAGGAAGCACCGATCGCAGACATACACGTGGAGAGGATAGAACACCTCCGCGCGGTTGAGGTCGGACGCAGAGAGATAGGTTTCGCATAGCGGGGACATCCCGAGGTCAACAAACGTACGCCGAAGGGCTGCTCCACAGAAGCGGCAGGGTTTAGCCGCGATCTGGGATCTCTGGTCGGTAGTAAGTGTCATGGAAGCCATGTGTCTTCCGCTCTTTGGTGCTGAGGCTGCGCCGTTCGTAGGGGGCGTTCGCCCGCGTTCGAGCTTTCTCCCACTATACGGCAAGCGAGACTGGTGATCACAACCTCCGAAATTGACGTGCCCGGCGACGCAACATCATGGACAAGCTACCGCCGACAAAGTCACGCGAAAATGGCACCATCTAGGGGAGTGAGTTCGCAATTAATCTGCCAAAGTCCGCCGAGCCTGACGGCGAATCCTTTCTGTCAGAGTTTGCGTAATGATCTGATTTATAAAGACTTGCAACGTACGTACGGTGGCGGCGTTAGATGGAATTCTTGGCCAGAGTGGACCGTTCCCCCCCATTTAGGGGAAAAGTCTTTCCACTATCTGCCCAGCGCAGGGAAGAATCCAATTGGCCGGCTTTCAGAAGGGCTCGGATCTGCCTTAGGCGGGTATAGCGACTGCCTGCCAAGTCCTCCCGCGTGAGTCCAGCAGCCTTATATGCCTCGTAGAGCTCCAGGGCGCCTTCACGGGCGGTCCACTGCGGGCGGAAGGTCGGCAGGAGGCGCGTGATTTTCTCGCAGCTTATCCGGTAGCACCGCGTGTCCGGACCGCCCCCAGGGGCGTATTCCACGTGGCAGCCCGGAACGGTCTCAGCAACGATCGTCGCGAGCTCACGGACGCGGTAGTTTTCTTCCTTGCGGCCGACGTTGAACGTCTCGTTGTGAATAGCCTCTTGTGGCGCTTCGAGTGCGGCAATTGCCGCCGCAATAATATCGCGTATGTGCACGATGGGCCGCCAGGGCGTGCCGTCGCTCTTGATGAGG
The DNA here is from genome assembly GCA_049696955.1 of Candidatus Sulfotelmatobacter sp. GTDB lineage: Bacteria > Acidobacteriota > Terriglobia > Terriglobales > Acidobacteriaceae > Sulfotelmatobacter. The sequence goes on from JBAVUV010000100.1 coordinate 3,833, forward strand.
ACGCTGCCGGTCGTTAGCGCCGAAGCGACGAGGTCGTTCAACACGATATCCAACCGCAGGCGAGGCGACGCACCGTAGGCTGTGGCGTTTCTCATGAATGTGGGGCTGAAATCGTCGGCGGTGAGCAGGGCGATGCCGCGTTCCGCCAAGACTTTCGACTCTCCGTACGGTGTGACCGGATTGAGTGGCGCGGTCTCGTCGTGTATAGCCTCTCCGGCGGCGCCGTATGTGCTGCAGGAAGACGAAAAGACAAAACGTTTCACGCCCGCCGCCTTGGCTAATTTCGCCAGCCGCACGGATGCTAAGTGGTTGACGTCGTAGGTCAGAGCCGGGTCAATGTCCCCCAGCGGATCATTCGACAGCGCCGCGAAATGCAAAACACCATCGAAGCCACCGAGGTCCGCCCGAGTGAGGTCGCGAAGGTCCTTGCGTATCTCTGGTATGGCCTGCGGGGCGCCTCCGAAGTCGCAGCCGGCGAAAAGATCGGAGTCCAGTCC
>JBAVUV010000101.1:0-10425 GCA_049696955.1 Candidatus Sulfotelmatobacter sp.
CTAGAGACTCCATTATGGCAAGACGCATTCTGACGTTTCGCGCGGCAAAGAACTCCTGTGCCGGTGTAGCGCTGATTTTTATAGGCCTGGCCACGATGGTTGGCTGTCAGGGGTTCAGCGCTGCGAAGCCCGCGACGAGCCAACAAACCCAAGTCGGTAGTTTAGTCCTGAGCGGCGCTACCCTCGATTTCGGTAGTGTCACGGCGGGCACGAGCAAAACCTTAACTTTGTCCGCGTCGAATACGGGTGCAGTTCCTCTGAGCATCGCCAGCGTCTCTATTTCCAGTAAGTATTTCACGTTGAGTTCACCCAGCCTTCCGGCGGTAGTAGCGGCAGGTCAGAATTCCACAATCAGTATAGTTTTTACTCCCAATGCGGCGGGCGCCTTCAGTGCCACGGTTTCCATTGCCAGTAATGCCTCCGACAGCGCAGTTACCATCTCCGTTTCTGGAACGGGGGTGAGCAATGGTCAACTGGTGCTCAATCAGACCAGCGACAGTTTCGGCAACGTGACGGTGGGCAGCCAAAGCAGCCAAACCGTTACGCTGACCAACAACACCGCAGCGAGCGTCACCATTTCGCAGGCCGTGGTGAGCGGAAGCGGATTCAGCTTGAGCGGGCTTTCCACGCCGCTTGCGCTGAATGCCGGGGCGAATGCAACCTTCAGCATCATATTTGCTCCGCTATCCGCCGGCAGCGTGAGTGGCAATCTGGCGATCACTTCGAATGCGGTTGACCCCGCGCTGTCCATGACGCTATCCGGGGCGGGAGTTGCGCCAGGGGCCATGGGAGCGAGCCCCACCAGCCTTGAATTTGGAACCGTGCAGGTGGGTAACAACCAGGTTCTGTCAGAAACCATCACCAATACTGGTGGTTCGAGCGTGACGATCTCTCAGGTTGCAGCAAGCGGCACGGGGTTCGCGTTAAGTGGGCTTTCTACTCCAGTGACGCTGGGCGCGGGACAGAGCGCGAACTTCACTGTGACGTTTACTCCCACATCGGCGGGCAGCGCCAGTGGAGACGCGACCGTCACCTCCAATGGGACCAATCCGACTCTGACCATACCTCTCGCGGGTACGGCGACGATCGCGGCCGGACAGTTGAGCGCCACGCCGGCGACCCTTGCCGTGGGCAGCGTATTCGTGGGTGCAAGCGGGACTGCGTCTGGAAGTCTTAACGCCACCGGAGCAAACGTTACGGTTACGGCCGCCAGCTCGAACAACTCCCGCTTCACCATAAGCGGCTTGTCGCTGCCGGCCGTCATTACAGCCGGACATAGTGCAGCTTTTACTTTGACCTTCAGTCCACAAGTGGCGGGCGCGGCAAGCGCGACCCTCACATTTACCAGCAATGCGCAGCCTGTGACGACCACGGCGGCGGCTACCGGCACGGGAACGGCTGCGCCGACTCACAGCGTAAGCTTGTCGTGGAGTGCAAGCAGCTCACCGAATATTTCCGGATATAACGTCTATCGAGCGATCTACGCCAGCTCTTGCGGCGCTTACTCAAAGATCAACGGATCTACACCCGGCACGCTCACGACATATTCAGACAGTTCGGTAAGCGACGGCACGAATTATTGCTACGCGACCACCGCGGTGAATTCCAGCAACGAAGAAAGCGGCTACTCGAACATCGTTTCCAATGTTCAGATTCCTGCACCATAAGCCGCCGTGGTTTCTGCTCGGCCTACGGTATTAAAACCTTTGTGTTGAATGTGCGCGACTCTCGCGGCTACCTTCTGAGCCTTCCCCGCATCGAGCTAATACACGGGCTTTCCCGCGCAAACAGGGCCATCTCAGCAGAATCTAACTTATGCCGCGTAGGGGCCGATGTACGAACGGCCAACTATAAGCCTGCCCTACCGAGACCTTCTCAGTTTGCGGGATTCGTTTCACACTCCTTGCATGAGACTCCCCCAGTCTATATCTCAGCCCCTTTCTCTTCGCGCCCTCTTCGTCGTTCTTGTGATCGTTTTCGCCACAACGTTCTCCTGGGGCGCGCCAACAGCCACGCAACAATTAACCTGCAGCCCCTCCGTGTTGCACTTCGGCACCGTCCCACTCGGGCAGACGGAAACTCAGGTCGTCACGTTGACCAATACCGGAGCGACCAGCGTCACGCTCACGGCGATGAACTTCGTTCGTGAAGGTCAATTCGGTTTTCCCGAGATGAGCTTGCCGCTTGCGCTTTCCGCGGGACAGAGCATCGACCTTAGTGTCACGTTCACTCCGACCGCGACTGGGTGGGCCGGAGGAAACACTACGTTCAAGAGTAATGCCGCAAACAAAACCCTTCAGCTTCAATTTGATGGATCAGGAGTAGCGAGCGACGCTATCGTCGCGAGTCCGGCCAGCGTTTCGTTCGGTTCGGTAGCAATAGGATCCAGCTCCACAAAAACTATTACGGTGACCAACGCTCGTACGTGGAAAGTAACAGTTTCGGGATTACAGACGATGGGAAGCGAATTTTCCGCGAGCGCCCCAAGCATGCCTCTCACGCTGGGAGGTGGGCAAAGCGTGACTTTGACAGTGACATTTACCCCGCAATCCGCAGGACTGGTTGGCGGCAGCGCTCTGTTTTCGAGTCCGCGTTTGAACGTACCTTTTACGGGTACCGGAACTGCGGCCACGACTTCCAGCCAGTTGACCGTGAGCCCGGCAGTCGTGAACTTCGGCAGCGTGCCTGTGGGAAGCACGCAGACGCAAACCATCACTATGAGCGCCTCGGGAGCGCCGGTCACCGTTGCTGCGGACAGCAGCAGCAATTCGCAATTTGCTCTGCAGGGTGCTAGTTTTCCCTTAACCATCGCTGCCGGTCAAAGTTTGTCCTTCAGCGTAGCGTTTAAGCCAACGACAAGCGGCGCAGAATCTGGATCACTGTCGTTCGCCAGCAACGCTTCCAGTTCCTCGGCTGCCGAATCTCTCACCGGCACAGGCACCGCGGCAGCGACCAGCCAGTTAACCGTGAGTCCGTCAGTCGTGAGTTTCGGCAGCGTGCCGGTCGGGACTACGCAGACGCAAACCATCACGATGAGCGCCTCGGGTGCACCGGTGACCGTTTCCGCGGACAGCAGCAGCAATTCGCAATTCGCTCTGCAGGGAGCCACTTTCCCGCTCACCATTGCTGCCGGTCAAAGCTTGTCGTTCAGCGTAGCGTTTAAGCCAACGACAAGCGGCGCAGAATCTGGATCACTGTCGTTTGCCAGCAACGCCAACAGTTCCTCGGCTGCCGAATCTCTTACCGGCACAGGCACCGCGGCAGCGACCAGCCAGTTGACCGTGAGTCCGGCAGTTGTGAGTTTTGGCAGCGTGCCGGTCGGGACTACGCAGACGGAATCCATCACGATGAGCGCCTCCGGTGCAGCCGTGATCGTGTCCTCCGATACCAGCAGCAACTCGCAATTCATCCTGGAGGGCGCTGCGTTTCCGATGACGATCGCCGCCGGGAAGAGCGTGACATTCAACGTGGCTTTTACGCCAACCAGCAGCGGGGCTGAATCTGGCACGCTCGCATTTGCCAGCAACGCCAACAGTTCGTCAGGGGCAGAGTCGCTGACGGGGACCGGAACCGCGACTACGTATAGCGTCAATCTCTCCTGGAATGCCAGCAGCGACGTCGCTGGCTACAACATTTACCGCAGCACCAGCGCTACTGGCACCTATGCCAAAATCAATCCTAGTGTGGACGCAAATACCGCCTATACGGACAGCACAGTGGTTGCTGGTCAGACCTACTACTACGAGGCCACGTCAGTAAATTCCAGCGGTCAGGAGAGTGCGCGCTCGACGCCGCCGGTGGTGGCAGCGGTGCCATAAAGGTTCCGGGTTCTCGTAGACGGAAAGTTTCGTTTTCCCCTTGGGAAGCATTAAGGTCACTCCTTATGCTTCCCTTTTTATTTGTCCATTCACAGTTCTGACGAGCCTTTGGAATCCCGTTATCTTCCAAATCGCGATGTGTCGTAAGACATTCATTCGCTCCCAGTTAGCCCGGAAGTTACCCGCTCGCTGAATCCTGCTACTAAACCTGGCAGGCATTTATTACTTCAGTAACATCCTTGAATCCCATAAAGTAACACTTGAAGGTTAGTGGCACGTAAGGGCCATTCTCGGGGGCCGGCATTTCCGTTAGTACTAGTACAGGTGGCCAATGCCGCCGATCACTAACGTTATGCTGACAAAATTGATTGGCACGATCATTCGGCCCCAGGCAGCGATGCTGCTGGCGCTTTTCGCTTTTTGTGGCTTGGCCAATGCGCAACAAGTTTCTATGGCGCTGCTGAGACCGGCATCGTTGGGGGAGCCGTTTTCAACCTCAACAACAACGGTGCATCCAGCCAGCATTCCGGAGACTTCCGGCCATCGATTTTGGGATCGTGAAAATAGCTTTCTGTTCGCCACCAATGCCGCATTCAGCGCTGCCGACTTCGTCGTAACCCGAGACAACTTGCGTAACGGCGGCCAGGAACTGAACCCGGTCACGCGCGTATTTGCGGGTAGCACGACAGGCTTGGCGATGAACTTCGCCGGGGAAACAGCCGGCGTGGTCGGGCTGAGCTACTTCTTCCACAAGACGGGACATCACAGGCTAGAGCGCGCGGTTTCGATGCTGAATATCGGCTCCTCGGCAGCGGCTGTGAGCTTCGGCCTTGCCCATCGATAGAATTAAGCGGGATAATTCCTGGCATCGATCCGTTAAGGGGAAACCAGCAATTTCCCGTCGCCCCGGCGGGCGATCCAAAGGCACAGAAATATTGCCGCCAGTGCAATCAGAAAGTAAATGATTCCGCCCTCATGGTGTAGCCTTCCCGTCAAATAACTGGGATCGACGCGGGTTGCCAGCATTCCAAGAACAAAAATCCGAAGCCCATTCTTCACCACCGAGAGAGGGATGGCCACTGCAATCACGAGCGCCTTGCGCCAGGGCGAACGTAAAAGCATCTGCGCAAGAACCATCGTGGTGACCACCAGCATGAGGCTGGAACGGATACTGCTGCACTCTCGCGCCACCTCGACGACTAATCCCGGTATCGTAATGATGGTTTCTTCCCGGGCAACCGGAACGCCTGCGATCGCGAAGATCAGATCGGCAGATGCAGCAGAGCCTTCCTGCAGCAGGCGCACGACGGGATCTAAGATGACCTGCGGAATAGGAACCAGCCAGAACAAAAAACAAAGAGGAAAGACTGCGCCTTTAAAAGCCGGAAAACCAAAGCAGAAGATAAAGGCCCCGATCCACCACAAGACCAGCGCCGCCATGTTCAGTGAAAGTCGCTCATCGGGATGAAGAACGACAACGCCTAGTCGTACGGCGACAGTAACCGCCCCGGCTAGCGACATCAGAATTGCGCCAGGAATCAAACTCAGTTTCGAAAGTTCCTGCGGCGCTTTCCAATCCAGAAAAATCAACGTCAGGCTCACCGGAATGATCAGCAGGATATGCGTGTATTCACTGTCGCGGTAGGCAAGGGCAAATGAGGAAATTAGCGGCCTAAACCAGAGCCCGATAGAAAGCGCGATAAGGACGCCGAAGAGAAACAACGGCGACCGCTGGGAGGCGAGATTTCGGTTCGATATACTCGGCACGGTGTAATTGGTACGTCAGCGTTACAGTGCTTCTTAATTAAGCAAAATTTAAACTCACGAAGGACGCTCCGATTTGCGAAGGACAATCTTTCGCACTATTTCTGCAGGTCGGCTGCCCGGCAGAGTGGAGGCGCCTCCTCGGTATGCTTTCGCGGCTTATCCTTTGGAATTTCAGCACGACCCACATTTGAGGGACGACTCATAATCTGTTTCTTGCTGATCGCCATCACTCTGTAATCGTATTTCTTATTATTCTCCACCAAATCATCTGTACATGCCGTTTGCGGCAAGGGATGCAGATTGACGCGTTGAAGTGGCTGGCGCTTGCCCTGCAGGCTGCGATACAGGCAATATCCGACGGGGTCGGGGTGCTTAGGGTCAGAAGCGCTCGCTCTCCACTTAAGGATGACAATGTGCTCGGTTTTTTCTGGCAGGGCCAGCACATCTGGGCCCTCGGCCGGAGGGCAATCTGGGATAGCTTGAGACTTCGCGAGGGATTCGGACTCCTTGACTGCTTGTGCTGGCGGCGGGGTTCCAGACTTGCCGGGGGAATCTTGCTTGCGGTCGCATCCGCTGGAAAATAGTGTGCCGGAAAGAACGAAAGTCGACAGGCAAAAAAGGTGCGCCAGGTTAAAGAAGAAGGGTCTCACTTTATTCGTGATGAAGTATGGCCCTGTAGGCATCGTCAAGTTTTTCACCAGTTTAATTTTCCCGCACGTTTCTCAGCGCTACTTCTGAGAAAACGCTTCTTGCAGGTAACGAGTAAGCACCGCGGCCAGGCTTTCGAAGTGGGCCGTTACCATATCCAGATGAGTGCCAGGAACGGTCTCGACCTCGAAGTCGGCTGCCAAGTTAGCCCAGACCGGCGCCGGGTCGCCGGGAAAGTACTCATCGCTCTCGCTCTTCAAGAATTTTATTTTCCCACGATAACGCCGTGGTCGATACCGCGCCAAAGCGACATAAGCTTTCCTTTTCACCTGCAAGGTGGTTTGCGCAAGGGATAACGCAGAAGCTTCCGGCAAATGAGAGCTGCCATCATGCCCGCCGGCGAGACCGAACCGGCGCTTCAGTCCACCGATGAAGTACGAAATTGCATCCGGGAAAGGCTGCTGGCTCATCAGGGAGATACGGCGTTTCGTTCGCTGCATGCCCAGGCGCAAACGTTGGCGCCCAGACATCTGGCGCGGATGAGGGTAGGCATCCACCAGCACGAGTAACTGAATATGTTTGCCCTCGTCGGACAGGCGCTGGGCCATCTCCAGAGCGACCAGACCACCAAATGAATAACCGATGAGCGCGTAGGGACCTTCGGGCTGAAGCACCTTCAAGGCCTCGAGATAGAACTGTGCCATATCCTCAATACGATCAAACGGTTCTTCCCTGCCATCGATTCCCCGGGCCTGAATTCCATAAATGGAATGACCGGTGCTAATGTGCTTTGCGAGTTCGTAGAATCTGGCGCGGCCGCCCAAACCGTGAGTAATGAGAATCGGCGGATGCTGGGTGCCTGCTTTCAACGAGACGAACGGAGAAAAGGCCGGAAGGCTGGGAAGTTCCAGCATGGAAGCCAACGCTGCAATGGTCGGAGCCTGGAAGATAGCGGCGGTGGGAACTTGCCTGCCGCACTGTCGCGCAATCTCCGCAAACAGGGCATCCGCGGACTCTACGTTACCACCGACGTCGAAGAAGTTTTCGTCGATACCGATGGTAGGCCGCTGCAGTACGCGACGCCAGATCGGGATCAGGGCCTCGATCATCGGAGAAGCGGTTGCAGAACCCGCGCTGCGATCGGATCTGGACGATTCAAACAGAGTCATGGAATGGCGTCTGCGCCAGTGTCTCCGATGATACGATCCTGTGCCGCCGGATACTAGTGTGGAGAAAGCTTCGGCAAGGATGCGGCCACACCAAAGTACTCACGCAGTCGTCTTGGCAGAAACGAGTTCCTTCGGCGAAGGGAATCTGATTCTTTCTTCCGGACAAGGCGAAGACAAACCACGTGATTCGACGGTGTATGATTCCTAGCCGGAGGGGCAGAATGCGATTCACTCGAGGATCGAAGCTCATTTATTTCGTGGCGGTGGCCGGTATGAGTGTCGCCAGCAGCCTGGCGCTCGCGCAAGCTGGTTCGACTCCATCAAGCCAGACCACTCCGCATACTTTCGAGTTGATCCCCAGCCTGGATAAAGATCTGATGGATACGGCCGCCGATCCCTGCGTTGATTTTTATCGTTACGCGTGCGGTAACTGGAGCAAGCTGCATCCGATCCCCAGCGATTCTCCTTATTCCGACCAGTTCTACAACCTGGATCAATATAACCGGCAGGTGTTGCACCAAATCCTTGATACCGCAGCGGCGCCCAGCAGTGCGCGCGACGCGAACACTCAGAAGATTGGCGATTACTACGCCAGTTGTATGGACGAAACCGCCATACAGACGAAAGGCATGGGGCCACTGCAGCCTGAACTGGACCGCATCAATGCACTCTCCAGTAAAGATCAGCTGCCAGAGCTGCTGGCACATTTTCAGCTCATCAACGTGAACGCTTTTCTGGGATTCGGCTCGCAACAGGACTTTAAAGATGCGACACGGGAAATCGCCGTGGTATCGCAGGGCGGACTGGGTTTGCCGGAAAAGGATTATTACCTGCGTACGGGAGAAAAAGATGAAGAGATCCGCAAGCAATACGTGCAGCACATCAGCAATATGCTGAAGCTGCTGGGAGCGAGTGAGACGCAGGCGTCCGGCGATGCACAAGCCATCATGAAGCTGGAGACCGCGCTGGCAAAAGTGTCTCTGGATGTCACCTCGCAGCGCGATCCGCACAACATTTATCACATGATGCCGGATAGCGATTTGCAGGCGCTTACGCCGACTCTGAATTGGGGAAACTTTTATCCGCGAACCGGCGCGCCGGAATTTCAGGAAATCAATGTAGCCGAACCGGACTTTTTTAAGGGCCTGAATCAGGTGATAGCAGAAACGGATTTGCCGACAATCAAGGCATATCTCCGTTGGCAACTGGTGAACTCGGTTGCGAGCACAGTTTTACCCAAGGCGCTGGACGAAGAAAAGTTCGATTTCGACGGACGCAAATTGGTGGGCATTCCGGAACAGGAACCACGCTGGAAACGTTGCGTGAGCAGCACGGATGGGGCATTGGGTGAGGCCCTGGGCAAGGTGTACGTGGAGCAGAAGTTTCCAGCGGGCAGCAAAGAGCAGTCGCTACAAATGATTCACGACGTCGAAGCCGCCCTGGGCAGAGACATTGAGAGCTTGGATTGGATGAGCCCAGAGACCAAGAAACTGGCGGAAGAGAAGCTCCACCTGATCGCCAACAAGGTCGGCTATCCGAACAAGTGGCGAGACTATTCCACGTTGACAGTTGAGCGCGGGGACGCGATGGGAAACAGTTTGCGCGCGGCCGAGTTCGAATCCCATCGCCAACTGGCGAAGATTGGCAAGCCGGTAAATCGCGATGAGTGGGAGATGTCACCGCCCACCGTCAATGCTTATTACGATCCCAGCATGAATGACATTAACTTCCCTGCTGGCGTACTGCAGTCTCCGTTTTTCGATCCCTCGGCGGCTGCTGCGTTGGATTATGGCCACATTGGCCTGTTCATGGGCCACGAAATTACCCACGGGTTCGACGATCAGGGGCGGCAATTCGACGGTCATGGCAATCTCCACGATTGGTGGACGAAAGAAGATGCCGACAAGTTCACGGAGAAGGCGCAGTGCATTGTGAACGAATACAGCCAGTTCAGCGTGGGCGATACCAAGATCAATGGCAAACTCACGCTGGGCGAGAATACGGCCGACAACGGCGGCATGCGCCTTGCCTACATGGCATACCTGGCTCATGTGGCAAGGCAAGGACTCGATCTAAATAAGAAGACAGCCAGCGGATATACTCCGCTGCAGGAGCTTTTCCTCGGATTCGCGCAGGATTGGTGCGCAGTGTGGCGCCCGGAACTGGAGCGACTGATCGCAACGACCGATCCGCATTCGCCGGACCGCTTCCGAGCCAACGGAGTTCTGGTCAATATGCCGGAGTTTGGCAAAGCCTTCGGTTGTAAAGCTGGTCAGCCCATGGTTGCGGTCAAGGCGTGCAGGGTTTGGTAAACGATAAAGTTTGCGATGCTATGGTGGTCTTAGCGGGACATAAGAAACTCCACTTCCTGTTCAATTTCCGAGATCGCGATTGGAGGAAGATTTCCTTCGCGTAACTGTTGATTCAGCTGCGACAAGTTCGTTTCCTTGAACTTGGTCCACTTAGCAATACCGATTTTCACGCTCTGGCTGGATTCCTCGTAGACGGCAATTGCTTGCGCAGGCACGGCACGGTCCCCACCCTCGACGACACGCAGTGCTGAAACCATTTCGCTATAGCCGTCTTGCAATCCTGCTGGCTGGTGTTGCTTATTGTCTTTGTTGGAAAGAATTCCTGCGATTCCGGAACGAACGTTTGCCACAGCTGACTTGAGAGTCTGATTTTGTTCGGCAAGCTTCTGTTCAACATCTACCAGTTGTTTTTGCACTGAGCTGATTTCAGCAAGCGCTCGGCGGGCCTCGAGAGTTTCGCCGAATATCTGCTGACCGAGTTCCGATTGCCGCTGAAGAATTTCGGGAGTTGCAGGCGAGCGCGGATCTATGACCACTTTGAGTTGCTGCGTCTGCGGCGGCTTTCCGTCGACCGTTAGTCTTACCGTATAGTCTCCCGGCACAACCCGAGGGCCACTAGGATTACGGAATTCGGATTCCTCATCCGGGCTGGGTTCGCCGGAGTTTCCCCATCGAAGATTCCACATGAAGCGATGGGTCCCTGGGCTGCTC
>JBAVUV010000102.1:0-2498 GCA_049696955.1 Candidatus Sulfotelmatobacter sp.
GTGCCCTGCTGACCGCAATCCTGGACTGGAGTCAACGCGAAGAGGTTGGATTCAGCGCGATCGTCTCGACCGGCTCAATGTTGGATGTGGGCTGGGACGACTTGATCGATTATTTTGGCGATGATCCGCATACACATAGCATCTTGGTTTACATGGAATCGGTGGGCGATGCACGCTCGTTTCTTTCCTCCGCCCGGGAGGTATCCCTCAGCAAACCCATTATCGTGATCAAGGCCGGCCGCTCCGAGGCCGCTTCTCGCGCCGCGGCATCGCACACGGGTGCCCTCACAGGAAGCGACGAAGTTCTAGATGCGGCATTTCGACGCTGCGGCGTGCTGCGAGTGCACAACATTGCAGACCTCTTCTATATGGCGGAAACCCTTAGCAAGCAGCCTCTGCCCAGAGGACCGCGGCTCACGATCGTAACCAATGCCGGCGGACCCGCCGTTCTCGCGATTGATGCGCTTATCGCCAATGGAGGTCAGCTAGCCGCACCCTCCGAAGAGAGCTTGCGAGATTTGGACCAGTTTCTACCACGGCATTGGAGCCACAACAATCCAATTGATATTCTGGGCGACGCCGATTCCGAGCGTTATGTGAAAGCGCTAGAAATTGCATCGAAAGATCCCAACAGCGACGGTCTGCTCGTGATCCTTGCGCCACAAGGAATGACGGACCCATTCGAAGTAGCTGAACGTCTGCAACCCTATGCCCAAGGCTCTGGAAAGCCTCTGCTCGCGAGTTGGATGGGAGGGGTGAGTATTGCCTCAGGAGAGAAAGTTCTCAATACCGCGGGCATTCCGACCTTTTCCTTTCCCGACACTGCCGCCCGAGCATTCACCTACATGTGGCGCTACCACCATAGCCTGCACGAGCTCTATGAAACTCCCACCCTAGTGGAGTCTCTGGCAGCCGCTCGCAGCCGCGCGGCAGAGGTCATCGATAAGGCCCGGAGCCGAGGGCGGGTGCTGCTCACAGAACTCGAATCGAAGCAAGTCCTGTCGTATTACGGAATTCCTACGGTCGAAACCCGAGTCGCCGAGAACGAAGACGAAGCCCTGAAACATGCATCGGAGATTGGCTATCCGGTCGTGCTGAAGGTTTTCTCCGAGACGATCACGCACAAGACCGATGTCGGCGGCGTCAAGTTGAATTTGCAAGATGAGCAGTCGGTACGATCGGCTTTTCGCGGGATCAAGTCTTCCGTCACGGAAAAAGCCAGTCCTGACCTGTTCTTGGGCGTTAGCGTCCAACCCATGGTGCGGATCGAAGGCTACGAATTGATCCTCGGGAGCAGCGTGGATCTGCGGTTTGGGCCAGTGATCCTGTTTGGTTCCGGCGGACAATTGGTAGAGGTCTATCGAGACCATGCGGTGGCCCTGCCGCCACTGAACAGCACGCTTGCCCAGAGATTGATGGAACAAACCCACATTTTCAAGGCGCTCAAGGGCGTTCTCGGACGTCAGCCGGTTGACTTGGTTGCTCTGGAAAACCTCATGGTCCGCTTCAGCCAACTGGTGGTGGAGCAGCCTTGGATAGCAGAAATTGACCTGAACCCTCTGCTCGCCTCGCCGGAAGGTCTCTTGGCTCTGGATGCGCGGGTGCTTTTACACGATCCGAGCTTGCGTCCAGATCAACTCCCAAAGCCGGCCATCCGTCCCTATCCGTCGCAGTACGTTTCACAATTCACCATGATGGATGGCACCGAGGTCACGCTCCGGCCGATCCGCCCCGAAGACGAACCGCTGATGGCCAAATTCCATGAAACGCTTTCTGACCGTAGTGTCTATATGCGTTACTTTTCCTCGCTGAGCCTAACCTCACGGGTGGCGCACGAGCGTCTGCTTCGCATTTGTTTCGTGGACTATGACCGCGTCATGGCCCTGGTGGTGGACCACAAAGACAAGGCCACCGGCCAGCATCGGATCCTAGCGGTCGGCAGGCTGATCAAATTACACACGAAGAATGAGGCCGAAATTGCAATCCTGGTGTCAGATCAGTGCCAGAAACAAGGGCTGGGAATCGAATTGCTGCGCCGCATTGTCGAGATCGCGCGCGACGAGAGACTAAGTAGCGTCTCCGCGGAAATGTTGCGGGACAATTTTACTGTCCAAAGGGTTTTCAAGAAAGTTGGGTTTCGTCTGCGAGGGCTGGCCGATTCCTCTTCCATATCGGCCGTGCTTGACCTCTGAATTCTGTGCGCTGGTCACAATCCACTGTCACTACGATCCATACCTGCGCCCTGCCTCCCGAAATTAACTGGACTACGGATTGGCTGCCCGTCGCTCATTTCTCCGCTCAAAATAATTCCCAGGAAGCGGTGTCTTTACCGCCGCAGATTGGTTCTGAGATAAGCAACATCTTTCAAGACGAAGAAATATCATTACTTCTTTCTGCCCAAACTCGCACCTTCCGGACGTGGCCCGGAGGGTTCAGGGCGCATGCTCTTGGCTCGGTCGAGCGCGTCCGCCACGCTCAAGCAAACATTCTGCGGTCCG
>JBAVUV010000103.1:0-1843 GCA_049696955.1 Candidatus Sulfotelmatobacter sp.
CCCCTGCGGCCCGACGACTTCGAAATCTGGCACTCTAGCTACACCCGGATGTTCTTGAAGGAAGCGGACCGCGGGCCAACCGTCCCGCCGATAGGCGAGCGCTGTGATCAATTCGAACATGGCGCCGTCAGGTTGGCCCCTTTCGGTTGACAGCATTCGCCGGGCACGTTCTTCGACGCCTTCGATCGACATTAGGAGATCGAAGTCTCGCCCCATCACCTTGAACAATGGGACAACACGGCTTCCTTGTGCTGGCTCGTAGTCAGCAATGTGGTCGACGAAAGCCTCTGCTAACATCAGATACCAACCACCAATATCATCATCTGCGACGAAGGGCTGGGGCAGTTCGTCGGGCAACGGAGATGCGGGCGCTCCATGCAGCTTCTTCACGTGAGCAAGGCGTCGTGTTTTCCATTCCGCTGACGGGATCAGATCCCTGAACCATTCCATGGCTCGGCGCACATCCGGATCGTCAGGCCATGTGGGAGGCCGCGTTTTTGGTGGCCCCCAATCCCAAGTGTCTGGATCTCCCCGCATCTTCATGCCGTGGCTGTCCTCGTGGATGAAGTTCTGCTGGCTGCTTCTATGATCGCAAGCTTCTCATCGTGAGTGATTGACTCATTGTGTCCTAGAATCCTGGTCCTTACCAAGGATGATCGGGGGGAGGTGTAGGGCGTACTGAAAGAGGGTGTCCGCCTCCCAACAGAGAATCAGCCGTTTTCTTTCGACGCGTTGGGTGTGCTATCTCTGCTAACGGCGACATCACCCGATGAAGTTGTCGATCTGTTTTAATCGCCCGCGCAATGATACTTCCCGCACATTAGGCCCGGTCAGGTCACATGCAGAGTCGTGTGTTGGTATGGGGGGAGCGGTCATGGTTCTCATCCTTTCCTTTGAACCAATGGACGCGGCCGTGTCGAAACCAGAAATGCGACTGACAATCCACCTTGCGCCAAACTGACGGGTAAAGGCTTGCGCTGCCGTCCTTGTGCCGAGTTAGGCGCCAGCAGGGGTGTTCGTCTGGCAACAGATTCATGTGGAGAATGCGGTTACAGCCGCAGGGACAAAGCATGGCAGCCTGCTCAAGGAAGCCGTCGTCTTGCACGATATAGAGCATGCGTTTTTTAAGCTTCTTCGGTAAATAATCTTCGACCAGCCGGGTGCCGTATGACGGGACTAGCCGTCGGTGCAACCTGTCGCGGACATCCCCGGCAAACTGTTGGCTCCACTTCTTGATCCGTTTCATCCGCTACGCCTCTCCGCGAGTTCGAGCAGACCGAGAAGGGGTGTCGCATCGCCGATGCCGACACGGTCGTAAAGGATAGGGCAGGGGACGCCTTCCTCTTCGGTTATCAACTCCAAGCTGGCAAAGCTGAAAGTCGTGGTGGCATGGCTGCTGCTCGGTTCTTCTCGAAAAGGGTGGAGTCGCGCGAGAAGCTCGGTCACAGCGAGCGACGCGGCAAACATATTGACGCTGATGACGGCCGGACGATGGGCGGCCGCGCCGGCGATGTAGCCATCACGAACCTGTTCCGCGTGTGCAGTAGGATCGTTACGCCGGAGGCCAGCCGCAGCGACCTCGGCCATCGTGAAGAGGCCCCGGCTCATGAGGCTTGAGCGGTCTGGTTGCAGATAGTGGACGCTGCCGCAGATTTCTCTGATGCGGCCCTGGTCGGGGCCGCTTCGAACACTGTCAAGGCGTACTCCGATGTCGAGATACGGGAGCGTGTAATACGTCGCCAATGTGTTGAGCAGAAAACGGCCGTCTATGGTGTCCATGCAACCGATCACCAGGTCGCATTGCGCCACAATTCGAATTACCTCTGGGTCCCAAAGGTTTTTC
>JBAVUV010000104.1:0-1609 GCA_049696955.1 Candidatus Sulfotelmatobacter sp.
CACGGGCTTCGGCGTTCGGATCGCTCACGCATTATGTAACTCACGCCGGGGCCAAGAATTTCCAGCCTGCGAACATCACTTTTGACTTGTTGCCTCCGCTCGAAAAGAAGATTCGCGATCGCAAGGAGCGGCACCGGATGCAGTGCGAACTGGCGCTTAAGGCATTCGAAGAATGGATGGAATGGATCGGAGCGGCTGCGGTCCGACGCACGGATGAAGGTCCGAACGGTTTATTCGATACTGCTCTTTTTACCATGGAGAAAGCCATCTCCCCACGCAATTGAAAGAGAATTGCCCGTCCATAAAAAACCAACTTTCATGCAACAAAACGCCTGCCGGATTCGTATCTGATGGTGGGCCAAATACGCCGGAGCAGGCTCACGTTCCCTGCCCAATTGCGTCCAATCAAGAAGTTCGATGACGCTGCGAGATCTCATTGTCGATGTGATGCGCACGCTGTGGGCGCACAAATTACGCGCATTTCTGACCATGTTTGGGATTGCGTGGGGGATTGTATCGATCGTGCTCATGGTGGCGGCCGGCGAAGGTTTGCGCAAAGGGCAAGAAGAGCAATCCCAGACTCTGGGGAAGGACGTAATGATCGTCTTCCATGGCCGCACCAGCCTGCAGGCAGGCGGAGTGCACGCGGGACGCTTGGTTCACTGGGAAGATTCGGATGTGCCGGTAGTGCAGGCGGAGGGAATGGATTGCGAATATGCCATCCCGGAACTAGAGCAGGAAACCGTTTTGACGCACAGCAACTTCAACAATGCATCGTTCGAAGTTACCGGCTCGTATCCTCAGTTCAGTGAGATTCGCAGTCTGACCGTTGGTCTGGGACGCTTCTATGACTGGAGTGACATGCGCGAGGCGCGGCGTGTGGCGTTTCTTGGATCAGACGCGGCCAAGCAATTATTTCCCGGCCGCAATCCCGTCGGCGAAAATGTTTATTTAAATGATTTCCCTTTTGTGGTGATTGGCGTAATGGCAAAAAAGAAACAGGATTCCAGCTATGACGGCTGGGATATAAACAAAATATTTATTCCGTTCTCCGCCATGCGGCGCGATTTTCCTGACAAGCCTCCGGGAACGCCGACAACTTTCGATCAATTGCTGGTGACTCCGAAATCATTCGAGCAGCATGAAGCGTGCAAGCACGAAGTGCGGGTCGCACTGGCGCGCATGCACCGCTACGATCCCAACGATAAAGAGGCCTGCCCCATCTGGGATACAGTGCAGGAGGCGAAAGCTTTCCGGCAGATGACCGACGGGATGAAATATTTTCTTGGCGCAGTGGGGATTGTCACGCTGGTGCTCGGAGGCATTGGCGTAATGAACGTAATGCTGATCGCGGTGCGCGAGCGGACGCGTGAAATCGGCGTCCGAAAAGCGATTGGCGCTCCGGCGGGAACGATTCTGCGGCAGTTCTTTATGGAATCTTTAATTATTGCATTGCTGAGTGGAGCAATTGGCCTGGGAGTGGCATTCGGATTTTGCGCCTTGGTGAATTTGTTGCCCATGCCCGATTTTTTTGCCGGCCTGATTCCAGACTGGACTTCCGGCCTTGTAGCCGCCGGACTGCTGGGAGCGATTGCGGTTGGCGCGGCAC
>JBAVUV010000105.1:0-3194 GCA_049696955.1 Candidatus Sulfotelmatobacter sp.
AAGCCCGCGGCGCCCTCGATGAATGCGCCAAAACAAAAAGCCACCAGCAAAACCTGCAGCCGGCGATCAGCGGTAATTCCAGCCACTGACTCCTTCATGATTTCAAACTGACCGGTCTCGACCGAAATGTCGTAGAGGTATACCGCAGCCAGAACGATCCAGGCAATTTTCAGAGCCCCGAAAGCTACTCCGTACGCGAAGCTAAGCGCAGCCAGAACGGGAGGCATGTGGAAAACAATGATCGCCACGAGGACGGCCGTAGTTGCTCCGGCGATGGCGCACCAGTGCGGCTTTACTTTGAGGCCGGCGAGCAGACTGAACAGTACGATGATTGGAAGCGCCGCGACCAGCGTGGAGAGCCACCAATGGCCGAGTGGATCATAGATCTGGGTCCACTGCATTTACGACCTCCTGGCGAATGGAGTGTTCTGCCTGTAGAGATAAGCCCGCGAAATGCAATGCCGCAACTTTGTCAAAATGCGATCAGCTTGCTTCCCAACTCCTGGGTACGTTCACGTAAGAGCGATCCAACTCCGTGACCGATGAACAACCGAGCAACCGCAGAGTTCGGTCCAGATCGACGCGCAGGATCTCGATGGCGCGATCGACGCCAGCTTCTCCGGCCGCTGCCAAACCGTAGGCATACCCGCGTCCGCAGAGTACCGCACGCGCTCCCATGCAGAGCGCCTTGGCAATGTCAGTACCGCGACGAATACCACCATCCATTAACACTTCGACGCGCCCTTGAACCGCTTCCACAACTTCAGGCAAGGCTCGAAAGGAAGCTGGAACTCCGTCGAGCTGGCGGCCACCGTGATTTGAAACCGAGATCGCCGCAGCCCCTTCGTCAATCGAGCGTCTGGCGTCGTCGGCCGTCAGCACACCCTTGATGACGACAGGTCCCTTCCAGGCTTCTCTAATCCACCGCAGATCTGCCCAGGTCACCGCCGATTCGGCCAAAGCCGCATTAATGTCGACCAAGGGCATCGGTCCCTTGCCCGGAATGATGACGTTCGGCAAACCGGGCAGCCCCCCGTCCATCAGATAGCTCATGAGCCAGCCGGGACGGGAGAGAATCTGCGGAAGGTAGGGGATTTTATCAAACGGGCCGCCACTGATCAGTTCCTTCATGCCATTTCGATAGTCGCGCTCGCGAATGCCAGACACCGGAGTATCGATGGTGACGACAAGTGCGTTAAAGCCCGCGACGCGCGCTCTTTCTATGGCACCCTCGGCGGCACCGCGACCGCCCATCAGATAAAGTTGGTAGAAAACGGGCCCAGTGGAGCCGGCTCGAACGTCTTCAAGTTTGTGCCCGGAAATTGTTGAGAGAATGTAGGCCGTTCCGGCCTTGCCTGCGGCTCGCGCGGCTGCCACTTCGCCTCCCGGGTGCATAAGGCGGCTATAGCCGACCGGAGCGAGCAGAAACGGCAGGGAGAGATCAAAGCCCAAAACGCGCGTACACAAACTACAGTTCGCCACGGCAACCGCGTGGCGTGGCCGAAAGGTGACGTCGTTGAAGACGCGGCAATTTTCCCGTAGCGTAACCTCGCCCTCGGCGCCGCCGTCGAGATAATCGAATACCGATCTCGGCAATCTTTGCCGTGCGATGGGCCGGAAGTCCTCAATGCAAACAACTCGGGGCGAGGCGACAGAGTGCGCGGATCTTGTCATTGCTGGTCCATGTTGCAAGTCAAGCGTCTGGATTCCTGAAGCAGGCGATATCGTACCATTTGGATAATCGCGGCGTGATGAAATTTTCCTTGGAAGTTTAGCGTTGTCAGTCGATCGTTGGTATTCACGATATTTTGTTCAGGTTCGATGGACGCAGTTCCAACTGGTCGAAAGTACAGTCTTGAGTTTTTTTTTCGGGGCGCCAGCGGAGGAATTTGGTGCCGTGACGGAAACGGCCTCCAGAAAAATGATCGTAGCGAACCTCCGCGACCAGCTTCGGCTTGAGCGGCTGCCATTCCGTGGAGCGCTTGGTGCTCCAACGGCTGGGGCCACCGGGAGCGTGTCCGGTGAACCCGGGGCCGCCAATGAGAGGCTCGACGATCTTTGCCAACTCGCGCCGTTGCTCGGAATTAAAGCTTGATGTGAAGCCGACATGATCGAGCAGGCCCTCTCGGTCGTAAAGCCCAAGCAGAAGCGAACCGATACCTCCGCCTTTTTCAGCATAACGGAAGCCGCCCACGACGGTGTCTGCCGTGCGAATCCGCTTGATCTTCACCATACCAATACGCTCGCCTGAGTGATAAGGCTCGTCCAGACGTTTCGCTACGATCCCGTCCAGACCCAATTTGCCGCGCTCCTGCATCCACTCTTCTGCTTGACTGCGATCGGGCGAAGCCGGCGAAAGCCGCACAGTGCCGTCACGAGAGATTCGACTGAAGAAGTTTTCCAGAGCCCTGCGCCTCTCGGACAGCGGACGCTGGTTCAAAGCTTGTCCGTCCGCGTCGACCAGCAAATCAAAGCACAAGTAAGTAGCTGGAGCTTCGGATGATAACTTGCGGATTCTGCTGGCGGCGGGATGAATGCGCATCAGCAAATTGTCGAACGAAATCTGCTTCTCCACGCAGATCACAATTTCGCCGTCCAAGACGAACCGTAACTGCGGAAGCTTGGCAAGCGCTTCTACGAGCTCGGGGAAATAACGATGCAGTGGTTGTCCAGCCTTCGATTGCAGCAAGACCTTCTTGTCCCGGCGAAAAGCAAGACAGCGGAAGCCATCCCACTTCGGCTCGTATAGCCAGCCGTTTCCCGAGGGAATCTCCGCGACGGGCTTAGCTTCTGCTGGAGGATAAGGAGGGCCAATGGGCAAGCGGATCGCCGGGAATTTATCTTGTGAATCTTGAGGAGGAACGATGCCGGCAGTAACTCGATCAACTGATTTCTTCGCGGAAACCTTAGTGGATTGTTTTCTTACCATAGCCCGTTGCGCGTATTAGCGATCGCTCCTCCGCGAGCTTTCGCGGAGGAGCGATCGGGTGAGCAGTTTTTTAGTTACCCTGCATTTTGCTCGCACTGGCCGAAGTCGTCGGCGCTATTTGCTTGGCCTCTCTCAGATGACTCTTCAGTACCGGAAGCGTCTTTTCAACAAATTCTTTTACAGCCGGATCGCTGGCAGAGTTGGCTTCCTGCTGAAAATCAGCAACATCCTGCGTGTGATCCTTCACCATATCGGACATGTAAGC
>JBAVUV010000106.1:0-1872 GCA_049696955.1 Candidatus Sulfotelmatobacter sp.
TGCCGATACAAAAATTGGCGACACCATCACCGATGATGCCAACCCCGCCTTCGAAGCGCTGCCCGGCTTCGAAGAGATCAAGCCCATGGTATTCGCCGGACTCTATACCGTGGACGCGCATGAGCACACTCGGCTCCGCGAAGCTTTAGAAAAATTAAGGCTGAACGATTCTTCGTTTTTCTTCGAGCCTGAAAGTTCCGTCGCGCTGGGTTTCGGCTTCCGCTGCGGATTCCTTGGTCTGCTCCACATGGAGATCATTCAGGAGCGGCTGGAACGCGAGTTCGAACTCGAACTCATCACCACCGCACCCAGCGTCCGCTACAAGATATACAAAACCGATGGCGTGATGATCGAGGTCGATAACCCCTCGCGATGGCCCGATCCGAGCGAGATCGCCAAAATCGAAGAGCCGGTGATCCTGGCTACAATTCTTACCAACGAAGAATATGTCGGAGGGATTTTAAAACTGGTGGAAGACAAGCGCGGCAAGCAGAAAACATTCGAGTATGTCAGTTCGTCGCGCGTAATGTTGCATTATGAGTTACCGCTGAACGAAATCGTGCTCGACTTTTACGATCGGCTGAAATCTGTTTCGCGCGGCTACGCTTCGCTCGATTATCACCTTGCCGATTACTGGGAGTCGCCGATGGTGAAGCTCGATATCCTGGTGGCCGGCGAACCGGTGGACGCACTTTCCATCATTGTGCATCGCGATTTCGCTTACGAGCGGGGCAAAGCATTGGTTTCGAAAATGAGGCAACTCATTCCACGGCAGATGTTCGAAGTTGCGATTCAAGCCTCCATCGGGGCAAAAATCATCGCTCGCGAAACCGTATCCGCTATTCGCAAGAACGTGATCGCCAAGTGCTACGGCGGCGATATTTCGCGTAAACGGAAGCTGCTGGAAAAACAGAAGGAAGGCAAAAAACGAATGAAACGTATCGGCCGCGTCGATATACCTCAGGAGGCTTTTCTGGCTGTTCTCAAGGTTGGCGAGGATAGCGATTGACCGGAAATTCAGCGAAAACCAGTGTAAAATCGACGCCTCGGTTTGACGGAAATCATATAGGCCCGACAGTTCGATTCGCCGCTGGGAAGAAGAACTCCAAAACCTCAAAATGTGCAAATCTCCAATTCGGGAACTGAAGCGTTCCCACTGGGTTCTAACCGTGTTAATGCGCTGTTAATTGTATAACTGGTTACTACTCAGGGATTTAAGAGAGGCCAAATCGTACGGTGACAATTCCTGAATTGGACTTGGGCAAAAAGGGCCCCGCTGGCGTCCACTCATTCCACAAGCTTTTCCACAGCCTGTTCGATGCCCGCAACTTCCAGCGGCTAAGGTACTTACCGGGCATAACTACAGTAAGTCCTGTAAGACTCAAATCAGTCCTCTGGGGGCAGTCCGCCCTCTACTATTATCTCAAATCTGGTAGTGTAACGGTCTCCGGACTGGGATGAGCGGCATTGCTGCGGCTACCGTCGCGCTGTCCCGTCAAATCCGCAATAAACGCAGACAAACTTTTCGTCCACCATGGCTTCCAGTTGAGGCCCCAATCATCCTGCGTCATAGGCAATCTCCTAATGAACCATGACTGCTCTTTCTCTGCGGATCGAATGAGTCTTATCTGAGCTACGTCGTCTATTTACCTGATCCAGTCATCCTTGCTTAGGCTTTCGAATCGAGTCGAAGACTTTAGGAACGCAAGTTGAATAGTGTCCGTTGGACCATTGCGCTGTTTGGCGATGATGAGCTTTGCCTTATTGGTCAAATCAGGGTTGTCGCGATCGTAGACTTCCGGCCGATAGATAAACATAACGACATCTGCGTCTTGTTCGATTCCGCCCGACTCTCGCAGGTCAGACAACTTC
>JBAVUV010000107.1:0-1746 GCA_049696955.1 Candidatus Sulfotelmatobacter sp.
GACAACAGACCACGCGTGAGATGCGGCGACTGCGTGTTTGTCCAGACCGTCAATCGCGCCGTGGATGAGTTGGGCTCGAATCTAGCTATCACAGCCCGGGTTTCCATGGCCTGGGAGCTAACGCGGCCGATGGTAAACCGCTCGGTAATTACGCAATCACAATCGGCGAGTGCGGCCGCAACGTCCCCGGTTTCCTGGCCGAATTGGGCGGCGACGTTGTCGGGCAAATCCTCATGGACTTTGGTTGAGCCAGACATTCCCATTTCGGCGTCCAAGACTACGGGCAACTGTTCGTAGCTCACTTCGATTGCGCGCAGGGCGTCGCGGCAAGCAGCGCGTGTTTCGGCGGCCACAACAGCGACGGGTTCACCTTCATGGTGCACCACATCTTTAACCAGCGGGAATGCCATTCGAGGACGTAAAGAAGGGTGAGGCGCGACTTGCGGGATAGGCTTGAGCACGTCCGCCAAATCGGAGAACGTCCAGACTGCAAGGACGCCTGGCATCTTGCGGGCTTCAACCGTCTGAATTTCTTTAATCCGTGCCGCCGCGTGCGGACTCCGCAGAACTGCCGCGTAGACCATGTTTGGCAATTGCAGGTTGCTTACGTATCGTCCAGCGCCAGAAAGCAGGCGTGAGTCTTCAAAGCGGCGAATCGATTTCCCTAACATAGCTTATCCCTGGGCTGCGGCGTCCTGGGTTGCGTCGAAGATTGCTTGAACTATTCCGGAGTATCCGGAGCAGCGGCACAGATGTCCTTTAACAGTTTCGCGAATCTCCGCTTCGGACGGACGCGAACCGGTGCGCAGTAAAGCCGCCGCTGCGACCATGAAACCCGGAGCGCAAAAGCCGCACTGTATGGCATGGTTCTCGGAGAACGCTTTTTGTAGCCGGGGGAGTTGATCCGTAAGACCCTCAAGGGTGGTCACAACCCGCCCTGATGCCTGGACAGCCAGCATGAGACAGGATCGGATGGGCTGGCCATCGAGTAACACGCTGCACGTGCCGCAATTTCCCTCGCCACAAGAGATCGATGTGCTGAGTCCGAAGCCCTCGCGAAGTAGATTGGCACGCGTTTGGTTTACCGGGACGCTGCGGCTGCAGGCCTTGCCGTTCAGCTCCATTTCTATGGTGTGCGTTTGCATGGTTATCGAGTTATGTTTATTGAGCCTTGCTGGTAAGGGCTCCACACTGCGCAACTGCTCGTTTGAAGGCGCGGGCACCCAGCGATCCGGCCACGTGTCGGGCGTAGTCCGCCGGTATGCCGGGCGCTGAATCGACGCGCACCTCTTTGCTTTTGCGAATACGGGTTGCCAGCTCGTCGGCCAATTGAGTTGAAAGTTTCTCGCCCTTAACGAATGATTCCGCCCCGTCGATTCTTTGAGCGGGAATGCCCTGCCCAAAAATGGTGAGGCGCAGCGAGGAGCAGACTCCGTCTTGTGCATCAACCACAACCGCGGCGCCACAAGCTGGAAAAGTCAGTTGAGTGTAACGGATCTCTTCAATAGCGGTCCCGCTGTGGTCGTCGTCTTCAAAGTTAACCTGGGTAAGAATCTCATCCGGTGCCAGAGCAACGGTTCCGTCTTCACGGTAGAAGGACGTCGCGCAGATCTCGCGGTCGCCCCGCCTGCTGCGAATGTGAAGGTTGGCGTTGCAAGTGAGGGCGATTGCAGGTAACTCTGCCCCGCGAGGTGCAGCCGCGAGGCTTCCGCATACCGTGCCGCGGTTCCTTATCTCCTGGTCTGC
>JBAVUV010000108.1:0-20825 GCA_049696955.1 Candidatus Sulfotelmatobacter sp.
AGGCTTCACCGCGCCCAGTTCATCGAGCACGAGCACGTCAGCTTCAAACACGGGGCGGAGAACGTCCAGTTCAGTGGTTTGAACCGTAGCGTTATAGGAGTTTTGGATCTCCTTCAGCAGTTCGCGATAATCATAAAACAAGCAGGAAATGCCCTTGTTAAGGATAAGCTCTTTCGTGATACCGACCGCCAGGTGAGTCTTGCCCGTGCCAATCTTGCCGATGATCAGTAGGCCCATACCATCTCGGGGACCATACTCCTGCGCGAACTTTGCAGCCGACAGATGAGCAAATGCCAGCGAAGGATGCGCTCCGGGAAAGTCCGTGGTATAGCTGGCGAGTTCGCAGTGCTCGTATCTCTTCGGGATGCGCGCTGCTGCCAGCAATGTCTGATTTCGCGCCCGCAGCTGGCAATCGCAACGCGTCACGCGACGGTCTTTAGGCGAGCTGGGCCTCGAAGGAATGCTCTTCCACCCGGTCCCTTCACACAGGGGACAAACATCGGCAGATGTGTTTACCGTTTTCAGATCGCCTGAACCTTCTTTGAGAAAACTGTCTTCTTTGACTTTGCACCCAGATCCCTGCTTGCCGCAAGTCTCAAAGATGGAAGCTCTGTGTACAACCTGTGCAGGCGACGAGAGGGCTGTGGATCGGTGAGGAAATCCAAGCTGGCTAAATCCAAGCTGGCTGAAAGCCGCACCCTTAGCCCCACTCCGGGACCAGGGGGTGCAGAACAGGCTTCCGGCGCGGATTTTCACAGTTGACATTTCTCCCGGAGAGAGGAAAATACCTTCCGTCAGGTTTCCCAACTCAGACACGAGCTTTTTCCTCCCGGTATTTGTGCTGGGTATGAACGAGACCTGCGAGGAGAAACTATGAATAAGGCCGATCTGGTTGATAAGATCGCGGGCGCTTGCGAAATCAGCAAAGCGCAGGCAACCACTGCGATTGACACTGCCGTGAGCAGCATTACTGGTGCTTTGCGGAAAGGGGATCGAGTAGCTCTGATAGGTTTTGGCACATTCTCGATATCGCAGAGAAAGGCGCGGAACGGACGCAATCCGCAAACCGGCGCCACTATCAAGATTGCCGCCCGCAAGGTCGCGAAGTTTTCCCCGGGGGCCGAGCTGAAAAAAGCAGTTAACAAGAAGTAGTCGAGGAATCGTAATCACGAAAGCGGCAGGGGGTCGGCCCTGCCGCTTTTTGCTGCCCGCCGGAAAACGAAAAATGTCCTTGCAGCTACAATTGGCCTGAATATGATTGCCCATCTGCGCGGAATACTGTTGTCCAAGCACCCCAACCAACTTGTGGTGGAGACGGCGGGTGTCGGCTATGAAGTGAACATCAGCGTGCCCACTTTTTCCGAGTTACCCGCGGACGGGTCGCAGGTCGCTCTGCACATCCACACTCATGTGCGGGAGGATTTATTCGCACTTTATGGATTTCTTCGCCTCGCCGAGAAACAATTGTTTGAGAAACTGACTACTGTGAGCGGCATCGGACCGAAACTGGCGATTACCATTCTCAGCGGGATGGCGGCAGATGAAATGGTAGGCGCTATCCGGGGTAATGATCTGGCCCGACTGACCAAGATTCCGGGCATTGGTAAGAAAACTGCCGAGCGCATGGTGCTGGAATTGCGCGATAAACTGCCCGCCGATACGGGCAAGTCCACGCCGACTATTTCTGTGCTGAGTGCGATGGAAGAAGACGTTTTATCCGCGCTGACGAACTTGGGCTACCAACGCGCGGCCGCCGAAAAGGCCTTGACCGCAGCGCTGAAGAACGCCCCGATCAATTCCGCCAAAGCCGGATCGTTCGACGCGATGTTCCGCCAGGCGCTGGCGGGACTCTCGAAGTAGTTGCCAGAACGAAGAACAGATTGAGACCTTAGCCCCAGTCGGACGAGTTCTTCATCCTTACGTCGCGGATGACAGAAAATGTATATTGAGATTGCGATTCTGGCGGCCGAAGTAGCTTCAGTCGGGCTTACCCCCGTGACCTTCCGGCGAGGACACTGCAATTTTACATGTTGATAATTCTCTATATCGCATTGAGCATGGCTGTAATCGGCACTCTCTCTTCGGTGGTATTTCTCGGTTTAGCTGTGGCGGGAGTCGTTCGGTTTCATACCGCGGCTCGGAGACAAATTCGTTCCGTTCCCGAAGATGCGAAGCTGCCTCCGGTTTCTATTTTGAAGCCCGTTCACGGGTTGGAGGCGCAACTCAAGGAGAACATCGAGAGCTTTTTCCAGCAGGATTATCCGCGTTATGAAATTTTGTTCGCTGCTGACGAAGCGGACGACCCGGCGCTCGCCGTGGTTCGCGAAGTTTCTGCGCGCTATCCGCACATCCAGACTCGCGTTCTGATCACTGGCACACCGTGGCCCAATCCCGTCGTCTACGGATTTCATTGCATGGCAGAGGCGGCGGCGCATGAGATTCTGGTGACGACCGACAGTGACGTGGAAGTCGACCCGAGCTATCTGCGAGAGATCGTCGCACCCTTGCTCGATCCGCAAGTCGGAATGGTGACGTGCGTATATCGCGGAAAAAATGCGGCGGGATTTTTCTCCGGCCTCACCGCCATCGGTATGTCGGTTGAAATGACCGCCGGAGTGCTGGTTGCGAACCTGCTCGAAGGCATGAAATTTGGTCTAGGGCCGACGACGGTGGTGCGCAAAGATTCTCTCGCCAGCATCGGCGGCTACAGCGCACTGAAGGACTATATCGCGTACGATTTCGCCATCGGCAACCTGATCGCAAAGGCTGGTTACCGCGTTGTTCTCTCCGGCCACGTCATCGATCATGTGGTCAATCAGAAGTCATTCCGCCGAATGTGGCAAAACCAATTGCGCTGGGCCCAAACCACGCGCTATTCGCGCCCTAGAGGACACTTCGGAAGCGGGCTTATCTTCGCGATGCCTTACGGATTGTTGGGATTTGTATCCGCTGCGCTGTTGGGACATTGGCGAATTGGAGTTCTCTTATTGCTTGTGGCTACACTAAACCGTTTGGCTGAAGCGTGGCTGGTAGGCTGGACGGTGGTTCGAGATCCGAAGATACGGCGCGCGCCCTGGCTCTATCTCCTGCGTGATGTGCTCGGCTTTGCGGTTTGGTTCGCGAGCTATTTGAACCTGCGTTATGTTTGGCGCGATAGCCGCTTCGAACTGCGTGGGACGCGAATCGCGTTGCGTCAAACATCTTCGGATCAAAACTAAACTTTTCCCTACTTCAGTTGGAGGTTCGATTGCAAGTTCTGGTTACGGGTGCGGCTGGGTTTATTGGCAGCAATATGGTGGATCGCCTTCTTTCCGCAGGCCACTCGGTTGTTGGGTTCGATAATCTTTCAACCGGAGAACGGCGATTCCTCGACAGTGCGACGACTCATCCTAAGTTCACTCTTCATGAGGCAGACCTGCTCGATCGCGACCGCCTCTCTCGCGCGATGAAAGGTGCGGAACTCGTAGTTCATTTCGCGGCCAATGCGGACGTTCGCTTCGGCACTGAGCATCCGCGAAAAGATCTGGAGCAGAACACCATCGCAACCTCGAACGTACTCGAGGCTATGCGCGAGCAAGGTTGTAAACGAATCGTGTTTTCCTCTACGGGATCGGTTTATGGGGAACCAGATATTTTCCCGACTCCAGAGACATGTCCGTTTCCCATTCAGACCTCACTTTATGGCGCCTCCAAACTGGCGGCGGAAGGCCTGATTCAGGCATACTGCGAAGGCTTCGGGATGCAGGGCTACATCTTTCGATTCGTATCGATTCTGGGGGAGCGTTACTCGCACGGGCACGTATTTGATTTTTATCACCAACTCGCCGAGCACCACGAAGATCTCCACGTACTGGGTAATGGCCATCAGAAAAAATCTTATTTATACGTGCAGGATTGCATTGATGCCATTTTGCTCGCTGTCGAAAAGGCCGACGGCAAAATCAATATCTTCAATCTCGGGACCGACGAATATTGCGAAGTGAACGACTCTATCAGCTGGATCTGTGAGCATCTTGGGCTGCACCCGAAACTGACGTACTCAGGCGGAGAACGAGGTTGGATCGGAGATAGTCCGTTTATCCTTTTAGATTGTTCAAAGATCCGCGCCCTGGGCTGGCGGCCGCGATTCACCATCAAGCAGGCAATTTTGGCCACCATCGAATTTGTCAGCGCGAACGCCAATCTGGCGAAGCCGCGGATTTAGATACGTTATACTTGCCCGCCCGCGAAGTGGATGGAGTTGGAGAGCTGGTTTGATCATCACGCGAAGTCCATTGCGAATTTCACTTGGTGGAGGCGGGACCGACCTTCCCTCGTATTATCGAAAGCACGGGGGATTTGTGCTATCCGCCGCGATCAACCGTTACGTTTACATCACCATCAACGAGGCCTTTCGCCCGCGGATTATTCTGAAGTATTCGAAGCTGGAGGATGTGGAGCGGTGGGAGGAGATTCAACATCCAATCATCCGGGAAGCTCTTAAGCTGACTGGAATTATGGGGCCGTATCTTGAGATCGTTAGCCTGTCTGATATTCCGGCGGGGACTGGACTGGGTTCTTCGGGGAGTTTCACCACTGCGCTCCTGCGCGCGCTGCACACGATGAAGCGAAACTTTGTGCCTCCGCAGGAATTGGCCGAACAGGCCTGTCACATCGAAATTGATTTGCTGAAAGAACCCGTGGGCAAGCAGGACCAATACATCTCAGCATTCGGCGGCATCACCTGTTTCGAATTTCTTCCGGATGATACGGTGATTGCCGAACCTTTGAAGATTGCCTCCGAAACGCTGGCGAATCTTGAGGACAGCTTACTGCTTTTCTTTACGGGCGCGTCACGCTCCGCGGCAGAAGTCTTGCGCGATCAAGACAGGCGCACTCGGGAAGATGCCACGGAGATGCTGGACAATCTGCATCTAACGAAACAACTGGGCCACGACAGCCGTGACGCGTTGCTAAGTGGGGATTTGCGCAAATTCGCCGAACTCATGCACATTCACTGGGAGCATAAAAAGAAACGCTCGCCGGGCATGAGCAGCAGTTTCATCGATGAAATGTATGAGTTGGCGCGCGCTCATGGAGCGCTAGGCGGCAAATTAATTGGCGCCGGCGGCGGCGGATTCCTCATGCTCTATACCGAAAACAAAACTCGACTTCGCTCTGCGATGAGAAATGCCGGGCTGCGGGAGGTTCGGTTGCAGTTCGATTTCAGCGGGACTTCCGTTCTGGCACATTCTTAAAAACCTATGCTACCTGTGGCCATTCTTGCCGGCGGCTTGGCAACCCGTTTAGGACCGCTCACCGAGAAGGTCCCGAAGTCGCTTATCCTGATTGACGGCGAACCGTTTGTGGCGCACCAGTTGCGGCTGCTGCAAAGCCGCGGCATCCATCGTGTCATACTGTGCCTGGGCCATCTGGGCGAACAGATTGAGCGGGTTGTCGGCAATGGGCGGGCATTCGGAGTGGAGGTCACATACTCGTATGATGGCCCCACGCTACTCGGTACGGCGGGAGCTATCAGAACCGCGCTCCCTAAGCTCGGTGAAAACTTCTTCGTGATCTATGGCGATTCCTACTTGGTCTGCGACTATGCCGCCGTTGAACAAGAATTTCTGCATCGGCGCAAGTTAGGATTGATGACAGTGTTTCGCAATGACGGACAGTGGGACACCAGCAATGTTGACTTTGAAGATGGACGTATTTTGGCATACAGCAAGAAGAATCGTACTCCGCGCATGCGCTATATCGATTACGGACTCGGTGTTTTTCGGGCGGAAGCCTTTGCCGGAACAGGTGCCACTGACCTGGCGGATGTTTACGAGGAGCTTTTGCGGGCCGGAGAACTGGCCGCCTTGGAAGTGCGTGAACGTTTTTACGAAATAGGTTCGCCTTCGGGATTGCGAGAGATGACGAATTTTCTAAGTCGACGGGGAGATGCGCAGGTATGAGCGGTCACAGCCGTTCAGAAAGTTTTGCCGCTGATTTTCTCGCCGAGGCAACCGAGATCATCACCAGGCTCGATGCGGCAAGCATTGAAAAAGCGGCGAACCTTTTGGCCAGCACTCGTGCAGCAGGTGGCCGGCTGTTTATTCTGGGCGTGGGCGGGAGTGCGGCGAATGCCTCGCACGCCGTCAACGACTTCCGCAAGATCGCCGGCATCGAGGCGTATGCGCCCACCGACAATGTGTCCGAACTGACGGCGCGGGCCAATGATGAAGGTTGGAGTTCCATCTTCGACGGCTGGCTCAGGGTCAGCCGCCTGCGACAAGATGATCTGCTGCTCATTCTGTCGGTCGGTGGTGGAAGCATCGAACAGAATGTAAGTCCGAACCTGGTAGCCGCTTTAAATTATGCGAAATCGGTGGGGACGAAAATTATCGGCGTGGTTGGCCGCGACGGCGGCTATACCGCGAAGGTCGCCGACGCTTGCGTGCTCATTCCGACCGTAAATCCTGAACATACCACTCCGCACACGGAAGCTTTTCAAGCGGTTATCTGGCATCTTCTGGTTTCGCATCCTGCGGTCAAGTTGCAGGCGACCAAATGGGAATCGATGGCATCGCCTGGTAAACGCCGTGCTGTGTTTCTGGACCGCGACGGCGTGATCAACAAAGCTTTTGTTCGCGACGGCAAGCCGTTTCCCCCACCGAGCCAGCAGGAACTGGAACTGCTTCCTGGCGTTCCTGAGGCGTTGCAGGAACTGAAATCCCATGGCTACGTGTTGCTTGTGGTAACGAACCAGCCCGATGTGGGCCGCGGAAAACTCTCCCGCAAAATGCTGGACGCGATGCACCAGGATTTGCGCGCCCGGCTTCCATTCGACGACATTCTTGTCTGTTGCCACACGAATGAGGACAATTGCGACTGCCGCAAGCCCCTGCCAGGAATGCTTCTGGAAGCGGCGCACAAGCACAACATCGATATTGCCAACAGCTTTATGGTCGGCGATCGTTGGCGGGACATCGAGGCGGGTTATAATGCCGGATGTAAGACTATTCTTATTGATTACGGTTATTCGGAGAGACCTCCTGAACATGAGCCCGATTTACGCGTGAGCTCTCTTCGAGAAGCCGCCGACTGGATCATCCGTTCCACACCAAAAGGAGTTCATTCTGCATGAAGTCTGTCGGGGACTTGCGAGTGCAAATCTTCGCCGACGGAGCCGACAAGGCAAGCATGCTGGAACTCTACCGCCAACCCTATATCAAGGGCTTTACTACCAATCCCACCTTGATGCGAGCCATCGGCGTTTCTGACTATCAGGGCTTCGCGCTGGATCTTCTCGCAACCATACAGGACCGTCCCATCTCATTCGAAGTATTTGCCGACGACGAGCCCGAGATGGAAGATCAGGCACGGCACATTGCGGCGTGGGGCGAGAATGTCTTCGTAAAGGTTCCTGTGATGAATACGGACGGCGCTCCAACCTATGATCTTGTGCGTGCGCTTTCTTCCGATGGAATCAAATTGAATGTGACCGCTTTGCTCACGCTGAAACAGGTGCGAGAAGTTTGTTCTGCATTGAAGGGGAATGCGCCTGCCTATGTTTCCGTGTTCGCTGGCCGCATCGCGGACACGGGCCGCGACCCTGTGCCGCTGATGCGCGAAGCCGTGTCCATGGTCAACGATATAAATGCACAGCTGATCTGGGCGAGTCCTCGTGAACTGTTGAATGTTTTTCAAGCCGATGAGATCGGCTGCCACGTGATCACGGCCACAACTGACATCCTTAAGAAGCTTCCTTTAGTAGGCAAAGACCTTCACGAGTTCTCGCAGGAGACCGTGCAGATGTTTCGCAGGGATGCAGTGAAGTCTGGATACTCTTTACCGACCGCGAAACGCGAAATTCCAATCGGCTCCCGCCGCTAAGCATGGTTCGTTCAGGAATGGTTGGTAAAAATCACCTTGCCTGATGCCTCGCTGGCGACATGCAGCGGCCGTGGCAGCAGCGCTTCCACTGTGGCGCGTTCATATTCCGGCACAAAGAGAAAAATCCGTTCGGGAGAATTCCACGCGCGCAACAGATCCTCATCGTTAATAAAAATGTGAGGCGCGTCGGGATAAGTCGATCCCCACCACATGGAGGTGGTATTTCCGTTCACTAGCTCGATCGGCCTCCGCAAATAGAACAGCAACGACGAACCAAAGGACTGATCGCCATAAATCATCACGCGATCAGTCGGCCTGAGTTCGGGTGCGACTTGCCGAGCCATGACCTGCGATCCCAGAAAAGGATCGAAGCGCACGAGTGCGATGTGCGCAGCGATCAGGAAGACGGCCATAGTGGCCGCGGTCGTCCACGTCGCCGCCCGTTGCGCTCCACGGCGGCGTAACCAGAAAGCGAGTGCCGGACCTACCAGGAAGATTGCTGCCGCCAGGATCGCAGGAAGCCGCAGCGCCGCGAACGACTCGCCAGTCAAGTCGAGCATGTGTCCCATGGAAAGCGTTTCGGCTTCCAGGTTCGGCTTGGCGAGCACCGTGCCTATGTCAGGGACAAAGCGCAGTTGGCGCGAGCTCCACAATCCCGCCGCCAGCACTGCAGAAATCGCAATGCAGATTACGGCAAGCACACCCGACGTCCACAGGAGCCATCGCCGCGAACCGGAATCTTCCTCGTTTGCGAGCTTTGCTGCAATCAGCAGCAGGATGGGGAAGTACGCGGGAAATGTGTAGTACTCCTGATTGGTGGAAAACGAGAAAAAGACAAGCGTTACTCCAGCCCAAGTCAGGCAAAGTAATTCCGTTCGCGATTGGAAGTTCAGTGGTGACCGTGGGGCTTTAAGTGCGCCCAGCCTACGCCGCGCCATCCAATCGGCAATCGGCCGCCGCAGCGCGACCGGCAAATACAAACTCCAGGGGAACAGCCACACCAGATGAAGCGTCCAGTAGAGAGAATCCGTTTGTTTGTTGTAGTCCTTGGGGATGCGCTTGCCCAGGAAGCGCATGAAGTGTTCGTTTACGAAATAGAACCAGAAGAAATGCGGATTGCGGATGCCGGCCAGTATGTGCCATGGGGCGGCAATTGCCAGAAACAATAGAGTGCCCGTGAACAGGCGGAACTCCCGCCAGCGGCGCCATTCTCCGCTGATCGCAGCGTACAGCAACAGCGCCAGGCCTACGACGACGATCGCGAGCAGTCCTTTGGTGAGCACGGCCAGAGCCATACAGGCATAGCCGCCGTACCAATGCCACGTGTCTCCATCTTGCAAGGCGGTCGCGAAGCAATAAAACGAAGCCGCGATGAACAAACTAAGGATGGATTCCGGGATGAGGATGCGCGTGAAGAGATAACATCCGGCGGCTGTCGAAATAAAGAGTCCCGCATAAATGGCCGCACGCTCGCCGAACGCGCGGCGTGCCCATCGCATGGCCAGCAAAACCAAGAGCAACATCGAGACCGCAACCGGAAGGTGCGCAGCAAACTCATGCACGCCGAAAAAGAAATAGCTCAACGCGACCACCCAGTACATCAGCGGAGCTTTTTCCAGATAGCGGTCGCCGTTGATTCTTAGGGTTACGAAATCATGCGTAGCCAACATCTCTCGCGCCGCCTCGGCGTGAGTGGCATCTGCATCGTCCTGCAGGCCGGGAGAAAACAAAGACCCTACGTATACTATGGCGAATAACAGCAGCACCCCAGCAATGGAAAATCTCGCCGACCGGGAGGGTCGCGCGGAAACTGCATAGATTGAGGAAGAGCTTTTAATGGTCAATGGAACAGAGTCCTCGGATCAAACGCAACACTGCAATGGCAACGTTCGAAGGCAAGAGCACTGTAATGAATTTATCACCCCGCAGCGGCGCCTCTGGCCGGGCTACAACTCCGCTTCTACTCGATTGTCAATTTTGCTATATTAATCTTTGAATCTGATTGCGTTAAAACTCTCCATCTGCCAAGACCGGGAGTGGGCGGTGCGCTGGTTTTTCTGCCTTCTTTTCTTATCCATCCTGGCTGTCATTCCGTCCCACGCGGCTGCCCCCACTGATTATTACAACCATGTGGTGTTCGATAACAGCATCACGCCCGACTACTATTATTACAGCAGCGGCAGAGCCGTCTTTCCCAGCTCAATTGATTTATTGTCGGGCTCGCTTCCCGTGGAAAAGAAGAATTTCTTCACCGCCCCCAATGCCCTGCGTTTGCAGTGGCGCTCTGTCGCCGGCGGAAGCTGGGAGTCGGAGGTGCGGGTGGTCAGCATGCGCAACCGGCCGACTGACTTCCACGGCGACACTCTTTATATCTGGTGCTACTCGGCGGACCCAATCGCCGCGGCGGACTTACCATTCTTGCAATTGGAAGATGAGCAACACGATTTCACTGTCGCCGTCAAGCTGGATGCTGCCGGAGGAGACATCCCCGCAAAACGCTGGTTTCAGCTCAGGCTGCCCCTGAGCGAATTTGAAACTGCTTCCATCCATCCTTTCGAGGCACGCCAGCTTCACAGCCTCTACTTCAGTCAGGGCGCCGCTGACGACAAGCCTCATACTCTCATTATTGACGAGATCAAGATTGACGACAGGAGCGCCGCTTCGCCGCTCGCGCCAGAACTAAGGAGCCTGCCTCGATCCCCGAAGAATGTGGAGGCCAAAGGATATGACCGTCACATCGACATCAGTTGGGACCCAGTGAAAGACAGTGATTTGCAGAGCTACGCCATTTATCGCTCAATTGACCGGCACAAGTTTCAGCCGATCGGGATCCAGGCTGCCGACATCGATCGCTACACGGACTTCATCGGACGTTCAGGAGTAAAAGCGACCTATCGGGTTAAAGCGATCGATCGTTCCTATCGTCAATCTGCTCTTTCGGCGGCAGCCACCGCCTCAACCAGGGAGCTGTCGGACGACGAACTGCTCACCATGCTGCAGGAGGCTTGCTTCCGTTACTACTGGGAGGGAGCACATCCAGTTGCGGGGGCGACGCTTGAGAATATTCCGGGAGACGAGCGCATCGTTGCCACCGGAGCCTCGGGCTTCGGCATTATGGCGCTCATCGTGGGCGTAGATCGTGGCTTTATCACCCACGAGCAAGGCATAGAACGGCTCTCGCAAATTTTGGATTTCCTCGAGAAGACTCCTCGCTACCATGGCGCCTGGCCGCATTTTCTGAATGGCAACACTGCGCAGACTATGCTGGTGTTCGGGATGTTTGATAACGGCGGCGATCTGGTCGAAACATCTTTTCTGATGGAAGGTCTTCTCGCCGCGCGGCAATACTTCAAGGGCGATAGCGAGACCGAGCAAAGCATGTATCAGCGGATCACAAAACTGTGGGAAGGTGTCGAGTGGGATTGGTATCGCAAAACTCCACAAAATAATGCGCTGCTGTGGCACTGGTCGCCGCAGTGGTCCTGGTTCATCGATCACCGGCTCACCGGCTTCAACGAGACGATGATCACGTACTTGCTGGCGATTGCATCGCCCACGCATGGAGTTCCTGCCAGCCTTTATTACACAGGCTGGGCAGGACAGTCCGAAGCCGCGATGGCATACCGCAGTGGATGGTCGGGAACGTCGCAGGGAGATCACTATACAAACGGCCACACCTATTACGGAATCAAACTTGCGGTGGGCGAGGGTACGGGCGGTCCTTTGTTTTTCACGCAATATTCGTTCATGGGTTTCGATCCCCGGGGCATTCGTGATCGTTACACGGATTATTTCGATAACAACCGCGATATCGCGCTCATCGACCTCGCCTATTGCGAGGCGAATCCCGATCACTTCCAAGGTTACGGGGCCGACGACTGGGGACTGACAGCCAGCGATGATCAGTTGGGCTATCTTGCCCATGCGCCAAACCCCGCAACCGACGATGGCACCATCACTCCCACCGGCGCTCTTTCATCGTTCCCTTACACACCGGAAGCCTCGATGGCAGCTCTGAAATTTTTCTACCGCACGCTGGGTGATCGGCTGTGGGGAGTCTATGGTCCAAGAGATGCCTTCAATTTGGGTAGAAACTGGTTCTCTCCTGTCTACATGGGGCTCGATCAAGCGCCAATCGTGGTGATGGTGGAAAATTATCGCAGCGGCCTCATCTGGAAATTGTTCATGGCGAATCCAGAGATTCAACCCATGCTGAGCAAGATTGGATTCGTTGCAGACAAGGACAACCCGGTCGCGGACAAGTAACAGCAAATGCTCTCGGACGATTCCTGTAGCGAAAACAAATTCAGCTGAGAGTGCCTCGTCAGTTGCTTCGGCTGAATCCTTGAACCAACCTAAAGCGAAATCATTACATCTGAGGTTACCGAACTCGATCCAACCTGGCCTTCGTGTAACTGCATGAGGAATTTTGGATCGTGCCGCGTGAGAGCGCGCGGCGGAGATGCCCGGCATCGTCAGTTATAAGCACGTTCATTGATTTTTTTAACGGATCACTCCATTCCTTGCCGATTTGGCCTGCCCGCCATTTCTACCCTTTTAAGGAGCCCTGTATGCTGCATCGAAAGTTGCTGGTAACTACGCTGTTGGCAGTCACATTTTTAGTTGCTACTGCACATGCTCAGTTTCGCGCTTCTCTCCGAGGAACAGTAACGGATTCTCAGGGTGCGGCGATTCCAGGCGCGACCGTGACCCTGGTGGACACGGACACGAACCATACCACGATTTCTACTTCCGACGGCAACGGCATTTATAACTTCAACGCGCTTGCGCCTGCTCCCTATCGGCTCACCGTGGAGCACCCAGGCTTCCAAAGGAAGGTGCTCGATCACGTCCAGATCATTCCTGAACAACTCAATTCGCTCGACCTGCAACTCGAACTGGGCCAAGTTCAAACCACGGTAACGGTTTCCGGCACAACCCAGACGCTGGACACGGAGACGGCCACTGTGAGCGGTACGGTCACGAGCAACCAGATCCAGCACATGCCGTCATTCAATCGCGATGTATTTCAACTGGCGCAATTGGCGCCGGGAGTCTTCGGGGATGCTGCGCAAAACGCAGGCGGGGGATCCTACACTTTGCCCGGAGCACAGGGAGTCAGTGGATCTGGCAATACCGCTGCCGGAGTTTTCCAGATTGAAAACGCTCCGCAGATCCAGAGTGCCGGCGGCCAGGAAATCAACAACAGTGTGACGATCGACGGCATTAGTACGGTCAGCGCAGTGTGGGGTGGCGCATCTGTGATCACGCCCAGTGAAGACTCGGTGCAAGACATGAAGATCGTCTCCAACAGCTATGATGCGGAGAACGGTCGTTTCAGCGGCGCGCAAATTCAGGTTACCTCGAAGGGCGGTACCAACAATCTTCACGGCAGCGCATTCTTCAAGGCATCACGGCCAGGACTGAATGCCTATCAGGCATGGAACGGCCTCGGCTCGGACCAGCCGGGCACGCCAGAGCAGCGTGGCTTGAACCGGAACGACGCCCGCTTCAACAACTATGGCGGAAGTCTGGGCGGCCCTATCTGGAAGAACAAAATCTTTGCTTTCTTCAACTGGGAAACCAGTCCGCTTACCGAGGTCGCTACGGCTCAAGGGTGGTATGAGACTTCGCAGTTTGATTCCTCGGCTGCGCCCGCGGGCAGCATTGCGTCAACTTACCTAACTTATCCGGGAAACGCGGTTTCGGCGAGTTCGATCATTCCGCGCAGTTGCGACTCCATCGGACTGACGGCGGCAAACTGCACCGCTATTGGTCCGAGCGGCTCACAAGGCTTGGACATCGGCTCGCCGTTGAAAACGGGTTTGGGCCTGCAGGATCTGACCTACGGCGGCAGCCCCACTTCGCCTGGCGTCGGCGGCGGATTGGATGGAATCCCGGACATCGCATTCTTCAACTCACTGAATCCGACGACCGTATCTCAAAGTCAGTACAACGGCCGTCTGGATGCCGATGTCACCGCGAAAGACAGGCTCTCTTTCACCATCTACTGGGTGCCAACCGAGACCACGGATTATCAAGGTCCCGTCCGTAAGGAGAATCTGTGGCATCACACCGTGGTCAATGATGCATTTTCGTTGATCTGGAACCATACTTTCTCCTCCACGCTGCTGAACCAGGCACGAGGCAACGCCGCTGGCTGGCGCTACGACGAACTCTCCAGCAACCCGCAGGAACCTTTTGGACTGCCGCAGGCCAACATCGAGTTCATCGGTTCGATTCAACCTCAGTACTTCGGAGCTCCACCTCCCGGCCAATATAACCAGTGGACCTATAGCTACAATGACGTGCTCACCAAAGTAGCCGGCCGTCACAGCATCAAAGTCGGCGGCGATCTTACCCGGCTCTCCTATTTGAATGAAAATCTGGGTGGGGGACGGCCCAGTTTCAACTTCGAGAACATGTGGGATTTCGCGAACGATGCCACCTTCTTCGAAACCGCGGTGTTCAATGCGAAGACCGGTATTCCCTTCGCCAACCGACAGGATGATCGCGAAAATCTATGGGGCGCGTTCGTGCAGGATGACTTCAAAGTCCGCTCGAACCTGACCATCAACCTGGGGCTGCGCTGGTCTTACTTTGGGTCGCTCTATACCAAGCAAAACAATCAAGACGTTCTGCAATTCGGATCGGGCGCAGATCTGGTGACTGGCATTCACGTCCGCGTGGGTGGAAATCTCTACACGCCGCAGAAAAACAATTTCGGTCCCATGGTTGGATTCGCGTGGCAGCCGAAGCCTTACCAGGGCAAAATTGTGATCCGCGGTGGGTTTGGAATCAACTACAATCAAAACGAAATCGCGATTACGGCAAGTGCCTCCGGAAATCCGCCGAACGCGGTAACGGGAAACTTCAACTGCCCTTACCCGTTCACTACCAATCCTTCGTGCGCGGGAAACGGAATCCTGTACCAAACCGCGACCGACGTTCACTCAATTTTTGGCTATGCGCCCAATCCCAGCGCGATCACAACCTTTGGCAGCAACAACCTGCCGATAAGTGGATCGCCAATCTCTGTAGCGGCTTACCAGGCGAATCCGAAAACGATCGCCAACTACCACTATTCGCTGGACATGCAGGATGAGTTGCCATTCAATTCGGTGTTCACTCTGGGTTACCAGGGAAACGAAACGCGCCACCTGTTCGTATTGAAAAACTACAATGCTGTAGCCGCGGCCAACGGGCTGGCGCTGAATCCAGTGGTTGAGACCATCAACTTTTGGCAGAACACTGGCAACGGGAACTACAACGCTTTGCTCGCCACCCTCACGCACAACTTCTCGCACACATTTCAGGTGTCCGGGCAGTACACATGGGCAAAGGTTAACGACGAAAATTCAGGACCGTACTATGAAGATCCCTATCCCTTCGATACCAGTGCGGCATATGGACGGGCTAACTACGACGTACGCAATGCGATGAAGATCTACGGATTGTGGCAGCCGATATTTTTCCGCGGCAGCCATTCCTGGATCGAAAAAGTCGCGGGTGGATGGTCCTTGAGCGGAATCTGGAACGTACATTCCGGATTCCCCTGGAACCCTTACTACAACATCACCAGCAATGTGTACTACTCGGGGAGCGGTTACGGCCAGCTGCGCCCGGCTGCGACCTTGCCGGGAGCGGGCACAAATACCAGCAACAAAACATTCGAACAAGCCATCAACCCGAATTTTGGCGGCAATGGAACCGCTTTTTTTGCTGCCCCCACATATGTGCAAGGCGCCCCATTCCCCGCCACCTCTCCGGCGCCGCTACCCGGGATCGCACGCAACGGCTTGAACGGTCCGGGCTACAACGACGTGGATGCCAGCCTGAGTAAGGCATTCGGCCTGCCCAGGATCCGAGGCCTGGGAGAGAACGCGCGGTTCGAAATCCGCGCTGACGTTTACAATTTGTTTAATAAAACTAACCTTAACGCTCAATCCATCGACGGACTCCTCGGTTTGGTTGCGCCGGACGGTACAGTTACCCCGAATTCCGATTTCGGGGTGGCTGGCGGTAATGGCCAGCAGGCAGCCTTGGGCAGCCGCACTATCCAATTGCAGGCGCGGTTCAGCTTTTAGTCGCCTTTTGAAGGGTGCGCCGATATGACTTATGGCGTACCCTCATTTTTCCTTTCGCTTCACAAGCAGCCCCTCGTTCCTAACGAGTTTCTGTCTCTACAGGATTTGCTGTATACACCTACCGCAGCAAATGTAGAAGGATAGCGCGTTGCTTACCTGTAAGAAGCCAGCAGATTCCAAGGTTTTGTTCGACATCGGACATACGGCCTGGGCAAAAGTTGTGATACTCAAGGCCGCGATAGAGTCGACGGGGGACAGAACTGTGCTAAATTGTGCTGCTGACTGCCACTGAGAATGGCGCAAAGTTCAGGTGAGCAGTAAAAGCAAGCGTAAGACAATGCGAGCAAAAACCCGTACCAGCAAGTCTATTCACCAAACGAGCACAACCCCTCGCGGCATCCCGAAAGCGCCTACGGGCATTCAGGGGCTCGACGAGAT
Source organism: Candidatus Sulfotelmatobacter sp. (assembly GCA_049696955.1). Classification (GTDB taxonomy): domain Bacteria; phylum Acidobacteriota; class Terriglobia; order Terriglobales; family Acidobacteriaceae; genus Sulfotelmatobacter. Next base: position 16,392 of record JBAVUV010000108.1, read on the forward strand.
AACCGCAGGCGGCTTTCCCGCCGGCCGGCCCACTCTGGTTTGCGGCAGCGCGGGCGCGGGCAAGACGCTACTGGCCATGGAGTTTCTGATTCGCGGTGCGACCGATTACAACGAGCCCGGCGTTTTTATGGCGTTCGAAGAAACTGCAGCGGAGCTGACGCAAAATGTCCGCTCGCTCGGCTTCGATCTGGATGAACTGGCCAAAGAAAAAAAGCTTGCCATTGATTTCGTCCGCATCGAACGCAGCGAGATAGATGAAACCGGCGATTACGATCTCGAAGGATTATTCATAAGGCTGGGCGCCGCCATCGACAGCATCGGAGCCAGGCGCGTCGTTCTGGATACGATTGAGAACCTTTTCTCCGGACTGCAGAATGAAGGAATCTTACGGGCGGAATTGCGCCGCCTGTTTCGCTGGCTCAAAGACAAGGGCGTAACCGCCGTGATTACCGCCGAACGTGGCGAAGGAGCGCTCACCCGCCACGGGCTGGAAGAATATGTTTCCGATTGCGTCATCCTCCTCGACCACCGTGTAACCGATCAGATTTCCACCCGCCGGCTGCGCGTTGTGAAATACCGCGGCACGGCTCACGGAACCAACGAATATCCTTTCCTCATCGATGAAGATGGCTTCAGCGTTCTGCCGATCACATCGCTGGGGCTGCAGCATCATGTGAGCGATGAGCACATCTCCAGCGGCGTTCCTCGATTGGATACCATGCTGGGAGGTGATGGATTTTACCGCGGCAGCACAGTGCTCGTCTCCGGGACTGCGGGGACCGGAAAAACCAGCTTAGCCGCACATTTCGTAGATGCGGCCTGCCGCCGGGGCGAGCGCTGCCTTTATTTCTCCTTCGAGGAGTCGCCGGGCCAGATGGTACGCAATATGAAATCCATCGGGTTGGACCTGGCGCGGTGGGCTGACGAGGATCTACTACGATTTCATTCCAGTCGAGCGACGCTGTATGGGCTGGAAATGCATTTGGCGATAATCCACAAGATCGTTCAGGACTTTCAACCCGCTGTGGTAGTGATCGACCCTGTGGGCAGCCTGATACAGGCGGGCAATCGCCGCGACGCCCATGTCATGCTGATTCGCCTGATCGACTTCCTGAAGCAAAAGGGTATAACCGCCTTCCTGACCAACCTGACCAGTGGCGGAGACGCGATCGAAAAAACCGACGTGGAAATATCCTCGATCGTCGATACCTGGTTGTTTGTTCGGGACATTGAATTAGGCGGCGAGCGGAACCGCGCGCTTTACGTACTCAAGTCTCGCGGTATGCATCATTCCAACCAACTCCGCGAATTTCTTTTGACCGATCATGGAGTCGATTTGCTCGATGTCTACGTCGGCCCCGAAGGCGTCCTCACGGGATCCTCTCGATTGTCACAGGAAGCGCGGGAGAAGAGTGCGATGCTGGAACGCCAGCAGAATGCTGAACGCCAGCAGCGCGACCGCATGCGGAAACGCGAAGCCCTCGAAGCACGAATACTGGCGCTGCGTAAAGAGTTCGAGGTTGAGGAAGAAGAAGCGGCTACGGCCGGTGCGGAGGAAGCTTCGCGGGAAGAATTCATTATGGCCACTCGGAATGCCATGGCTCGCAGCCGTGGAGCCGATAAAGGCCGAGAGCCTGCCGGTTCGGAGAAGAGGATTGGGAAAAAGCATGAAAAAGCCAGTAAACGTTAGCCCGCAACCCATGAGTCTCAAAGAGATCAACGAGGAAGGCAGAGATCCAGGCGAAGTGTGGGAACTCCGCCTGTATGTAGCGGGCCAGACCCCGCGATCGGTCGCCGCTTTCGCCAATCTGAAAAAGATCTGCGAGGACCACCTCGCCGGGCGATACAATATAGAGGTAGTCGACTTGGTAAAACATCCCCAGTTGGCTGCGGGTGACCAGATCCTGGCAATCCCCACCCTGGTGCGGAAGTTGCCTCAACCTCTGCGCAAGATTGTGGGTGATCTTCGCGATACTGAACGAGCTTTAGTTGGGTTACAATTACGACCCGCCGCTCCGGAAAAGTGAGGCTGACCGTAATGCTTCCACCCGGGAGAAATGAAATGGAAAACCTGTTACCGGAATCGAACGTTCGCTTGATGGAGGAAGCCGAGCAGACGTTGCGTGCGATCCGCGATGGTGCGGTCGACGCGTTCGTAGTGCAGGAACTGGAAGGTCACCGGGTCTATACACTCGAGGGCTCTGATCTTCCGTACAGCACCTTGGTGGAAAGAATGCAGCAGGGCGCTGCCATGCTCGACGTCAACGGTTGCATCGTTTACGCAAACCTCAGCCTGGCACAGTTGCTCGGAGTGCCGCGCGAAAAGCTCATCGGGCTTTCGCTTACAAAGTTCTTAGCTCCAGAAGATCAATCCACCTGCTTGAAATTAGTGGTCGAAGCTCAAGCCGGCTCCAGCGAAGGCGAACTGCATTTGCATCGCGCTGCCGGCGACTCCATTCCAGTGCACGTCTCCTTGAGCCTATTGTCTCGGGATAAATCTGCAACTGGAGTTCTGATCAGCGACTTGACGTCCCGAAAGGAACAGGGAGAGCTAGCGGCGCGCTTTCAGCGCATGCAGGATGATGAGCGGAAACGCATCGCCCGCGAACTCCACGATAGCGTCGGGCAATTGCTGGCCGCGATTGGCATGAACATCAGTGTCGTGCAATTGCAATCCCACAAACTCGATGATGAAGGAATGAGAGCCATTTCCGAGAATGCGATGCTGGTAGAGCAAGTTTCCCGGGAGATTCGCACGATTTCTCATCTGCTTCACCCGCCGTTGCTCGACGTGGCCGGACTGGTCTCGGCGCTGCGCTGGTATGTGGACGGATTTTCCGAGCGCAGCAAGATAAAAGTCGATCTCGATATTCCCTCTGACTTCGGCCGGCTTCCCGACGAAGTGGAAATCGCCATCTTCCGCATCGTGCAGGAATGTTTGACCAATATCCACCGCCACTCCGGAAGCGATTCGGCAATCATCACACTGGCCAAGGAAAATGACAGCCTCACCGTTCAAGTGAAGGATAACGGGAAGGGAATTCCAAAAGAGAAGCAGCGCGACCTGCTGGAATCGGGCCGTGCGGGCATCGGCTTTGGCGGCATGCGAGAGCGTCTGCGGCAGCTCAACGGCAGCCTGGATATTCAGTCTGAAGGCCGCGGAACTACGGTCATCGCTAGACTAAAAGTCGCGTGACAGATTGTGGTAAGGCAGTCGGCTTCACTTTCCGATGCAGAATGTGCTGAAGATAAGGTTCAAGATGTCATCGGTGGTAGTGGCCCCAGTAATTGAATCGAGCGGACGTAGAGCGCTGTAAAGATCGAGCAGAATCATCTCGTGAGGGATTTTGCCGGTCACTGCATTGGCAGCCGCTTCCAGACCGATCAGAGAGTTCTGTACAAGTCCCTGGTGGCGCACATTGGTAAGAAATCCACTTTCTGCTTGTGCTCCGGTTTCGCCACCGATGTGGCGCAAAATTTCCGCCCGCAGTTCCACGATGCCGTGCCCGGTCAGCGCCGAAACTTCGATAGCCGCAAATTGCCCCGCTAGAGCGGACCAGTCGCCAGAGGAACCCAGGTCGCCTTTATTCCCCACGACAATTGCTGAGCGACTTTGCACTTGCCGCAACAACTCATGATCTTCGCTGGTCACCTTCTGCGAAGCATCGAAGACTACCAGCACCAGATCGGCATCCGCTAAAGCCTGAATGGACTTCCGGATGCCGATGGATTCTGCTTCGTCGAGAGCCTGGCGGATGCCCGCCGTATCGACCAACTGCACAGGAATGCCGCCGATGGCGACAGTTTCACTCACCAGATCCCGCGTGGTGCCGGGAGTTGCCGTAACGATGGCCCGCTCGCGCTCGACCAGCCGGTTGAACAAGCTGGACTTGCCGACATTTGGCCGCCCCACGATGGCGAGCGTTAGTCCCTGATGGACGATCTTGCCGTAGGCAAAACTGGCGGCAAGTTGCTCCAGCGGCAGACGCACCGCAGAAATTCGTTCGAGGATGAGGTGGTCAGGCATGACTGAAATGTCGTCCTCGGCGAAATCGACTCCAGCCTCAAGCACGGCAATCAGCTCGACTAATTTCTGTTTGATTGGCTGCAATCGCCGGGAAAGCGCGCCTTCGAGTTGCTGCGCGGCCACTTTGGCTTGGTACAAGGTCTGCGAATCAATCAGATCGCGAACCGCCTCGGCTTGCGCCAGATCAATGCGGCCGTTCAGAAAAGCGCGCATGGTGAACTCGCCCGGCTCGGCGAGCCGCGCCCCCGAAGCGATGCAGAGTTCTACAATATGGCGCAGCACCACGGGAGAGCCGTGGGCCGCGATTTCGATAATGTCGTCAGTCGTGTAGGAGTGAGGCTTCGCGAAATATGTCACCACCACTTCGTCAATGCGGGAGCCAGAGGTCGAGCTTCGCTCGGCTGAAC
>JBAVUV010000109.1:0-6533 GCA_049696955.1 Candidatus Sulfotelmatobacter sp.
TCCACGGGTTTCCATCCCAGCGGATTTCCGTGGGCGCGTATCAAGTCGAACGTCGCCTTATGATGTCCCTTCTGACCTTCGGACTTGCCAACATCGTGCAGAAGAGCGGCCGCGAGCAGGCTGGAGCGGGCGGAGGCGGCATCTACGGAAGGCTGCCATCCCCACGCAAGCAGGCCGTCGTAGAGCTGAAGAGCCAAACTCGCCACCCGCTCGGAATGCGGGAAGTCGGGATCGAGGCCATTCGCCCAGAGCTTCATGCGGCGCGTGGCAAGCGCGTTAATTTGCTTGCCTTGGGGTAGAGCGGCGCGCCAAGTCTGCCACAGAGAATTCCCGCCGATCATTTTCGTGCGGTAGCGACTGATACGCTTGCTGCGTTCGGAGAGAATTCGTTCGTGCCAACGCCGCCGCGAATCTGTGTCAGGAAAAACCTGACACTCAACCGCTGTGGACCAAAGAACATCCAGGTCGTGAACTTCTCCAAGTAAGTCTTGGATTTCCTTAAGCTCGTTGCTCCAAGCTTTGTGCTCGATGGGAAGAAAGTTTTCTACGATGTAGCGGAATCGCTTGATGCCGACGCGGAGACTGTGAAATGCGACTTGGGACCGATTGCGCAGGGCGCGATTGTGCAGTTCACGGGCTTCGGTCCAACGCTCGAGAGCGAGATGCTTAAAAAGTGCGCTTCCCTGCCGAATACGCGCGGCGCGGGCGGGAAGAGACTTGCTCCACTGGCGCCACTGTTTGCGGTCGAACTCTTCGAGCGCGGATTGAGCTTCGCGCTTCTGCTCCTGTTCCCGTCGGCGCAGAATCTCGAGTATGTTCTTGGCTGCTTCGTTTTCTGCGTTTGCCATGGAAACGTAATTTGGTTGCGAGGGAGGTAATACGGCCGAGACCGCGTCGAGCTGCTGCGATTCTCCTCGACTCGCTGCCGGACACAGCTTCTCGACCCACTCCATCATCACCTGCACGTCGCGCAAGGCACCGAGCCGCTGGAACAGGCGCTTGCCAGCCTTCTTCATGGCCTTCCAGCCGGGATCAGGGTCGAGGGCCCTCAATCCATCAGCCAGAGAGCGGCACCGGCGCAGGGCGACGCGCAGGTCGTGAACCGGATCAGAACCGAAGTTGGCCGAGACGTGCTCACACTCGTCCAGAACCTGCAGCATCCAGTAGCGCAGGCCGCTGACTTTCCTAGGGCGCGTTGTGTGGGGGGCTGAGGGAGGCACGGAAGTTCCAGAATGCCGCAATATTCGTATCACTATATATTCGCCGGAGTTGACTCGGAAACCCAGTGACTGCGAGGGTCCCAAGGAGGTTCACGCGGGACACTCTTCGATTCTGCGCCAGGCAGACAAACAGTGGACTTCCCAGCGAATTGCCAGTTACCTCCGTAATGTGCACCCCCTTACTGTCTGGATTTAACCTTCTACTTGCAGAGTGTAGTTCGAGGAGCGCTTTATCACGAACGCAAGTACATTCCATGCCAACCGGGCGGCATCCGCGCGAGCCTTTGTCCATAGTCTGAACATCCTGATTAAGTACGCGCGGATGTACGGGTACGAACACAAGCGAACGGAAGCCCAGTTCGAAGTCACCTGGAATGAATTGCAGCAAGGCCTGCCCACAGCTGGAGACGGCGGCTTTCTGCTCGGTGTCTCCGATAACAAATTACTGCTGGACGGAGTGCCGCTCGAGACGGGTCAAACAGAACGCAGCTTTGGGCAACTTTTATCCACCGCCGGGCTGGCCAGCCTGCACTTTTCTAAAGACGTTACGATCGATGATTTTACCCGGCTGGTGCGCGCCTTTACAGTAGCCGGCTCCAAGGCCCAGGACGTATCCAAGCAGATCAAAGAGGCCCTGAACAGCGCAGGCAAGCAGAGCACCATCAAAATAAATGAAGTGAAATTTGTGGCTGCCGATCCATTGACCGGCGACATCAGCGTGGCGGCGCAGATTGCCGCGCAAACGCTCGGCCCGGAATTCAAGCAATGGTTGAATGATCCGCAGAAGCTACTGCAGCTGATTGCAGCGGCGGAAGGGGCGAATTCTGGCGGAGGCGGCGGACAAGGACAGCCTGGGGGGACGGTAGTTCCCTTCGGCAGCGTCCCGAATATTCCCGGCGGTCATTGGGTTGCAGGGCCGGCCCCGGATGGCAGCACGGGAACGGGAACCGGCGTAGCTCAAGCCTGGGAGGGCGGAGTGGTTCCGCTGCAGGAGGCGGAAGTGGTTCAGGCCATCCGCCTGTTGACTCGATTTGGCCAGGTGCAAGGAGATCCCAGCGCCAGTCCGGAAGACCTGCAAAAGGAATTAGTTCAGACCGATCCCAACATGCGGCTGAATTTGCAGCAGCTGTTGGGCAGCCTGGCCGCGAAAGCTACAACCGAGCAGGAAGACACCCCTCTGCTGATGAAGGCAGCCGAGCACATGGCGATCCGCTTTGCCTTGGAGCGCTATTCCAAAGGCGAAGTCAAAGTGAATGCCGTGCACCAGATGATGGAGCACATGAGCCGGCAGATGGATTCACTGCGCCAGATTCTGAAGTTGCAAGAAGAAAAGATGAATAAGGCCGGCATTCTGGTGGAGTCGCACGCCGACATCCTGGACCGGATGTTCTGGGCCGAAGTGCCGGAGTCCGGTAAGAAGACAGTTCTGCTCTCCCATGAAGCTCCGTGTGTGCCGCCGCGCAACCTGCGGCAGTTCGTAGAAGTGTTGCTCGACCGCGACGATAAGCAAATAGCCGCCGAAATTCTCAACAATTACTCCGCCTGCCTGGGCACCAAGGAGATAGAAGCACGCCGCAAAGTCGCCATCGGATTGAGCCAATTGGCCGATCTGTATGCCCGACTGGGTGGTGAAGCGATGGGTGGGGCCATCCGCAAAGTTGCCGAGCAGCTATGCGTGGAAAAGGATCCCGAACTGCAGAGCCTGCTGAGTGCGGCTTTCGTGAGGCTTAGCCAGGAATCCAGCGCTGCGAAAAACTATCAAGCGGTGAATGCAGTATGCGCCGGCATGGAAATGTTGCTGCAGCAGCGCCCCGTCATGGTGAATGATCTGCGGCCCAGAGTCGGCGTGGAGAACCGGATTCCGGAGTTTATTGAGGAAGCATTGCGCTGCGATCCAGTGCCGGCGGATCTGCTGGTCGTGTTACGGAGAACTTGCCAAACTGGCGCCGAGCACCTGGCTGACCGGTTCTTCCGCTGCATGCGGCGGGACGAATGCGATCGCATGGTCGAATTGGTAAAAGAGATGGGATCGCCGGCTCTGACCCAACTGCGGGAGATTTTGCGGACCGGACAGCCAAGACAGGCCTCAGCCGTGGTTGGATTGTTGAGCCGGCTCGATGTAGGCACCTTGCTCGAGCTGCTACCCACCCGCCTGCCGGAGTGGAACCGGTTTTATCACGACATCGTGGTGCGGCAAATCGCTTACGGAGCCGCGATGGACCGGGGACGAACGCTGCTAGAGTTGGCGGAGGTCCTCGATGCAATCGTACTGCCTGAGGCGATTGATGAAATAGGAATGAGCGGTGACCTGACCACGGCACATCCCCTGATCGCCATGGCCAAGCCTGGAGAATCTGCTTCTCGTTCGCCGTTCGTACAGCTGAAGGCCATTGAATCTTTGGGCCGGTTGAAAGATGCTGAAGCAGTACCCCTCCTGCGCGAGATTGTAGAGACAAAAAAACGCTTTGGATGGGTTCATCATCGCGAACTTAGAATTGCCTCAGCCCAGTCTTTATCTAAAACAGATCCGCGCTATAGCGCCCAGATTCTCTCTGACAGTGGGATTGAGCCGGCGGAGCTGGCAATCGCCCCTCTAGATACGGCTCCGGCATGTCCCTGGGTGCGGCAACGCCGCTACGAACGAATGGTGCTCTCGCGCACCGTCGCAGCGACAATCGGTAGTTCGTGGGGAAAATCGAAAATTCTGATCCGCGAGCTCAGTCTGGGCGGCGGAATGGGCACAAAGGAAGATAATCTTCGAATCGGCAGCGAAGCTGATTTGGAAATTTCCCTGGGACTGCGCTCAAAGATTAGAGCGCACGTTTTGCTGCGCCGGGCGCGCGTGAACGAAGTTGGATTCGAAATTGTTAGTACCGACCTCGAAAGTCGCTTCCGGCTGCGCCGGATTCTGGTGGACGCATTAAGCCATGCCACACAAAAGAAAGAAACGGATTGGGGCGGAGACCGGAAAGGCTAGCACAACATCTTCTTCGCACATCAAAAAGGCCTCGATCCCGGAATGCCGGAACGAGGCCTTTTCATCTTTATTTCTTTGCGCCGCGTTATTTCACGACTTTGACGAAGATGATTAGAAACGTGAACAGGACCAGCGACTCGATGAAGGCCAGTCCCACGAACAATGCAATTTGAATTCCGGGACGGGCTGCAGGGTTGCGTGCCAATCCTTCGCACGCCGCCGAGGCAACGCGTCCCTGGCCCAGAGCGGCCAGGGCAGCCGCGAAAGCCATCGCGAAGCCGGAAGTGATTGCCACCCAGTTTGTACCGCCGGAGGCAGCCGCTTCGCCGCCCTGGGCAAATGCCGGCATGGCAAAGAGTGACAACGCCACCATAGTCAGAATCAGAAATACAACCTTACGCATATTTCATTCTCCTTAAGAAGTATCGCCAGGAGGTGGTTGACGTCATCCTCTAGCAGACGCCCTCACGCTGACGAAGCGTTTCATGAAACCGAACAAATTAGTGTTCGTGAGCCGTAGCCTCGCCCAGATAAACGGCGGCCAGAATCACGAAAATATAAGTCTGGATCAGCGACACTCCGATATGAAGCCCTTCAAAAATGATAGGAACGCCGATGGGCACGAGAGAAAAGAAAACCAGCGTGACCATCTCGCCGGCGAACATATTTGCGAATAAACGAACCGTGAGTGACAGCAGACGCGCGGTATGGCTGAAGACTTCGATAGGAAACATCAGAGGACCGAGCCACCATACGGGCCCAAAGAAATGTTTCAGATACCCCCAGGCTCCATTCGCCTTCAGCCCCTGATAGTGGTAGTAGAACCATGTCAAAAGAGCGCATCCCAGCGGAACAACCGGGACCGCGGTCGGCGACTCAAAGCCGGGGACAATGCCAATCAGATTGCAGGTAAGAATAAAAAGCGCCAACGTTATGAGATACGAATGGTAGGGGTGGTAATGATGGCCGATGATTTCCTCGCCCATGTTGCCAAAGAAGCCTTCGATGCTCTCCATCGTATGCTGCAGGCCGCCGGGTTGATCGACCGACAATCGTGCGCGCACCGCGACAAAAAACGTGATCAAGAAAAGCATCACGAGTACTTCCATCGCGAAGCTGTTGGAGATTGGAGCGGCGGGATGTTTGGTATGAATGCCCAAAGCCAGAAGCAAATGTAGGACGGGTCCACCGAACAGGCGGTTGAGCAGGGCGGTGAACCAAAGTTGCTCCATAAGTTACGATTCCACTAGAACCGGATAAAGTTGTTGCGGTCAATATCCGCGACGCAACGCAGCGTAAACTTCAACGGCTGCTTCCACCAGCATGGCCGCCACCGGGGTACAAAGCCCAAACAGAAAGCCCCGAAAGGCTTGCGAGGAACTTGTGAATATAACATAGGCCACGATTCCCGCCAAAAGGTAACGCAGGAAAAATCCATTGACCAGGGAGAATCCGCTGGCGCGCTGTCCGGAGTCGACCATGTGGCTGGCCAGGGACAGCACCGCTTTATTCAAAGACCGGAAGCTTAAATACGCGATCACCGTCCCGGCAGCGAATCCGATTCCAAACACCCAGCCGAAGCGCCAGACGGCAAAAAGCGCGAACCCGGCACCAAGTATCAGTATGGAGCGCAACATTCTGGGAATGGCGGCAGAGAAGAACCGCTCGGCGCGCGTTTCTGCAGGGGCAGAGGTTTGCGGCGGGTTAAAGGTCATAAATTCGCCTTATCTTTCGCCGTGACTTGCGCTATTCCGTGTCCGATTTATCGCGAGAGAGGGCTGAAGCCATGCGAATCATTTGCACGAATCCGACGACGGCGCCGAAGATGACTCCCCCGAGATAGAACCAGTGCGTATGAAGCCAATAGTCCAACAAGCGGCCGATGGCATATCCCAGGAAAACTGCAGCCGGAATGATGAAGCCAATCTCGGAGTAGCGCGCCGCCGAAACTAAGGCATTAGACTTAGCATGTCGATTTTTATCTTCCGCCATGTCAAATCAAATTCTACCGCACGCTATGAAACGAAGGCGTCCGGTTCTAGGAGCGAATACCGGACAGAGTCGTGATCATCGGCCAACGGCTCGAACGTCGCCTTTATATCAGTCGCCCAAGATAACAGAGAATTGAGATGAGGCAAGCAATTAACCTCCTAACCGTGATTGCGTTCGCGGCCCTTTTAACGGTCGCACCTGCACAAGCTCAAGGCGGGACCGAATCCGCTGGCCAGCTTGACTCCTCCAGCGCTTCTACGGAACACGCAAATCCTGCCGTGATCTCCTCGGCTGAGCCGACGGCGCAAAGGGTCACAGCATATACGCTTCCACCCGAGCTTTAC
>JBAVUV010000110.1:0-2635 GCA_049696955.1 Candidatus Sulfotelmatobacter sp.
CCTTCTTCTCCTCGATTGCGGCGGACACAGAGGCGGCTGCCTCCTCAAAGTAGTTCATAGCCAGGGCGGGATCGCCGATCAGGTGTTGGGCGTACGCGAGGGCGCGGGGACCAATGTCCATCGAGACAGACATCACCGCAGGAGCGATTTGCCTGCCGAAGCGGTCAACCGAGTTCAATAAGAACGGAGGACCGGACTTCGTTTCTCGGCTCGGGCGCATAGGGACCCATCTCTTTGTCGCCGCGAATATGCTGAATTGGATGTGCTGGAATGCGTTGGGGTTTGCTGTAACTTCACGTAATTGTTCTAATACCTCCAGTACTTTCGTACCATCTTCGTACTAGCGCGACCTCTCTGATTTTCGCTTCTCTTTTCGCCAGCCTCGGTTGTGTGTGGAAGGTCTTGAGCAGCAAGCTGTCGGGCATAGGGTCCTTGCGGGCGTAGTCGGGCTTCCCGGATGGAATCTAACTTCACGCGCCAAGTCTTGAGCGGCACGGTGATCTGCGTCTTGCCCTGCCGGGTTCCTTCTGGTGTTTCGCAGAGCCGAGGTCACTATTACGGGCGATGCCGATAGTCAAGATGTCTTGTCCGTCTGCGGATAGGGTTATTCTATGCCTTGTCCAATGCGACGTAGGTTCGGTTATCGTCCGCTGCGCGAAGGTCACAGCGCAAAATATTGGGGGGCGGGATGAGAGATACCATTTCGGATTTTATGCGAGAATTCACGCAAGCTGCTCGGCTGATGGTTCGACAGCCGAGATTTTTTCTGATCACCATTCTCGTACTTTCCCTTGGAATTGGTATGAGCACTGCGCTGTTTAGTGTCATGTACGGCGTACTACTGCGACCGTTGCCAGTTCATCAGCAAGATCGATTGGTGATCGCTTGGAAGGGTGATCGCAGCGACCTGACGCACGTTGGAGAGCTATCTTATCCAGAATTCCAGGATTGGCAGCGACAATCTAGTGTATTCGAGATGTTGGCAGCTATGCCAACGACTGTGTACGGCTACGGGCTTACGCTGACTGGGCGCGGAGAACCTGTTGAACTCGAAAGGACGCCAGTCACTGCCGCGTTTTTCTCTGCCCTGGACGCTCAGCCTGCCTTGGGGCGCACATTTCAGGGATCGGATGACCGTCCGGGGGCTGAAGCGACAGTTGTTTTGCAGTATTCACTCTGGAAGAACCAGTTCCACGCTGATCCGTCAGTGATTGGAAGGACTATCAATCTGAGTGGAGATGGATACACGGTCATAGGCGTCATGCCCCCCGATTTCGATTTTCCCGCCGGTGCGCAGTTGTGGACCCCGCTTGGACTCAACGTGCAATGGACGAACCGTGACGCCACTTTTCTTCAGGTCGTTGGAAGGCTTAAGCCTGGAGTCTCACTGCGGCAATCAACGAACGACATTAACCTTGTGATGGCGAACGTGTCCCGCCAGTATCCGCAATACTCCGAGCCTGGTGAATTTGCTGTTGTCACGCCTCTGCCCGATTATGTTTTCGGCAGCAACAAATCCGCGATTCTCCTGCTCTGGGGTGCGTCGCTCCTTCTGCTGATGATCGCGTGCATTAACATCACAAGTCTCTTGCTTGCCCGCGCTATCGTTAGGGAAAAAGAGATTGCGGTGAGACTCGCGCTTGGTGCCACGCGGGGCAGATTGCTCCGACAATTTGTCTCTGAGGGGTCAGTGTTGTCGTTCGCAGGTGTCCTGGGGGGATGTTCGGTCGCACGGGTTCTCATCGCGCTGGTACACGCGCTTGCGCCGCCCGGAATTCCCAGGCTTTCGTCAGTCCATTTGAACGTTTTCTCTCTAGTGTTTGCATGCTTAGTGAGCATTGCCGTCGCTGCTACCTTCGGACTAGCGCCGACTCTGTTGATGATGAGGCAGGATGTTCGCGATTCGCTCAACGAATGCACGAACCGCGCAGCAGGCAGTCGGCGCAGTGCTTTCTTCCGCAAGAGTTTGCTGGTCTCAGAAGCAATGGTCACTATGCTGCTTCTGGTGAGCGCGGGAATGGTTGTTCACAATTACTACAATCTGCAGCGCGTCCAGCTTGGATTCGTTCCTGAAAACACGCTCACTGCACAGATCAGGCTTACCAACGTTGATGCGGCTCAACGAAAAGCGTTTTTCGGGGAATTACTGGATCGGCTTCAATCACATTCGGAGGTGAGCGCCGCCGGTGCGATTTTGCTGCGCCCCTTTGAGGGAAACATTGGTTGGGACGTGCCTTATCAAGCCAGAGGTCAGGATATCCACGCTGCGAAGAGAAACCCGATTTCGAATTTTGAAGTTATCACACCGGGCTATTTTAAGGCCGTTGGTACGCCACTGCTGGCCGGTCGGTACTTCACATTCGACGACAAAGATCCGAACGAGAAGGTCATAATCGTCAGCGAATCTTTGGCCCGGAGAGTATTTGGAGACGTTCAGCGATCCATGGGCAGGCAGGTCAGGCTCGGACGAGCAGACGAACCCGATGAGAATAGTGAATGGTGGACCATCATTGGTGTCGTCGCAGATGCTCAGTACAGAAAATTAGGGATCACGCAAGGCGACATTTTCGTTCCTTTTCTTCAAACAAATGTTCCCCTCCGTTATGTGGTCGTACGCACGAGAGTAAGTCCGGCG
>JBAVUV010000111.1:0-4228 GCA_049696955.1 Candidatus Sulfotelmatobacter sp.
ATTCCTATCTCAATTGCATCAAGGCCTGATAGCGCGGGTTGTCGTGTAGATTATCCAGGTTCGGGGTTTTGCTGACTACCGATTTTGAGTATCCCGCGGCCAAGGCTTTGCTTAACCACTCCAACGCGGTCCCAGTTTCGTGCAACTGGTTGTACACCAGGGCGGCTTGAAAAAGCAATTCTTTGTCCTGGTTTCCGACGAGAGACCGGTCCAGACAGTCGAGGGCACGGCTACGACTTCCGAGCATGGCCCAGTAATTGGCCAGATCGTTTAGAACGACCGTGTCGCGAGGGTTGGTCTTCAGCTTCTCGTTCGCCAAGGAGATAGCTTTCCGGTACGACTCTACGGCTGCGGGTTTATTGCCCCCGTAGTAGTAGGCGTCCCCGAGGTTCCCCCAACCCTCGTAATCGTTTTCTTCCAACTTCAAAGCTTCTCGGGTATTGCGCGCAGCTTGATCGAATTTGCGCAGCCGCAAATATGCGACTCCAAGATTTTCATACGCAAGCTGTGAAGGACGGATCGAAATGGACTTCTCGAAGGCGCGCGTTGCCTCTTCGTCCTTACCTTCATAGAGCAAAGCCGCGCCCAGATTGCTGTAGTCGCGATAGTTGTTCGGCCTGAGCGAAACCGCCTTTTCGAACATGGCCTGAGCTTTGTCATACTCAGCTTGACTGATATAGAAGACTCCGAGAGCGCTGTATCCGCGCCAGTAATTCGGACGTACGCCGATTCTTCGCTTGAAAGTTTCTTCCGCTTTATCGAGCTGATTGAGATTCTGGTACGCCTCGGCAAGATGCCAGTAGGCCTGATCGTTGACCGGATCAAGTTCGACGGCCCGCTGGAATTGCGCCGCCGCTTTCTCAAATTGTCCGGTAGCGTTTTCCAGCGTTCCTAAACAAGTGTGGCCCTCGGCGCCGGAATTGCCCAATTCGATAGCTTTGGCGCAGGCTTGCTGAGCTGGTTCGATCCAGCGTTTCTGCTGCGTATTATGGTAGAGGGACAGATAAGTTTCGCCTAAACCCGCTTCTGCAGAACCGTAATTTGGATCCAGCTTGAGCGCTTGTTTGAAAACGATCTCGGCGCTGGTTAGCGATTCCCGCTCGCCGCTGTGTTGAAGGTAGCCGATGCCTTGCACGAAGTATTGATAAGCTTCCGGCAAAGTAGTGGCGTGGGCGCCGAGTGCCTGGCGCTCGTCGCTGCGCAGGTTGATGTGGAGTGCATCGGCGACGCCGCTGGTGAGCTTATCTTCGATGGTGAAGAGATCCGAGACCGGCGCGGTGATTGAGTCTCCGGACAGAGTCTTATCGGTGCTGGTGTCGATCAGGTTGTAGGAGGCACGCACCAGGTCGCCATCTTGCTTGAGGGAGACAGCTAAGCCGAGGTTGACGCCAAATTCTTTTTTCGCCTCGGCGAGGGTGGCGATTTTTTTGTCTTCGAGGGCACGGGGGGAGATGACTTCGAGATCGTGATTGGCGCTCAATTCCGAGAGTTTCGCGGTCACATCTTCGAGCAGGCCTTTGCCGAAGGCGGTGAGCTTGGGATCGTCGGCAATGGGCGCTAGCGGCAATACGGCCATGCTCTTCTTTTCTGCGACCGCGGGTGCGGCGATGCTAGCGGCAGTCGAGCGGAAGCGATGTGCGAATCGCGGAATCCAAATCGCAGCTACGGTGAGCAATGCCAGGCAGCATGCGGCAAGGGTGATCTGGAGCTTTCGCTTGCGCGACCAGATGGCTGCGGTACGGCTCGACTTCAGGCTTTTCCCCGCCTCGAAGTCCTTTTTTAGTTGCAGCAAATCGCGGTGAATTTCCTCTGCGGTCTGGTAGCGCAGATCTCGATTTTTAACCAGCGCTTTGTCGATGATCTCCTGCAGACGATGAGGCAGTCCGGGCATGGACTCGTTCAGCGAAACCGGAGCCTGGCCAAGAATTGCATGAACTGTCACGGCCCAGGTTGGTCCGGAGAAGGCTTGCCTGCCCGTGGCCATTTCGTAGAGGAGAACGCCGAAGGAGAAAAGATCGGTGCGAGCGTCGAGCGACTCGCCGCGCGCCTGCTCGGGAGACATGTAGGCGACGGTGCCGATGGTGGCGCCGGTGTGGGTCAGCTGAGCATTCATTGACCGGGTCGGGTCGCTCGAACCCGTCAAACCCGGCAGCTCGAGCTTGGCCAGGCCGAAGTCCAGGATCTTCGCCTGATCTCGCGTAGTAATGAAAATGTTGGCCGGCTTTATATCGCGGTGCATGATTCCCTTAGCGTGCGCCGCCTGCAAAGCGTCTGAAATCTGCAAGGCCCAGTCGAGCAAAGTGGCGAGGGGAACAGGTTGGTCGCCGATGCGGTCGGCCAGGGTCTTTCCCTCGA
This sequence comes from Candidatus Sulfotelmatobacter sp., assembly GCA_049696955.1. Classification (GTDB taxonomy): domain Bacteria; phylum Acidobacteriota; class Terriglobia; order Terriglobales; family Acidobacteriaceae; genus Sulfotelmatobacter. The sequence goes on from JBAVUV010000111.1 coordinate 2,356, forward strand.
GCAGCTGCATGGCGATGAAGGGACGGCCTTGGTCTTCGTCGATTTCGTAGATGGTGCAGATGTTGGGATGATCGAGTGCGGATGCGGTACGAGCCTCGCGCTTGAAGCGCTCGAGGGCGTGCGCGTCGACGGCGGCGTTTTCCGGAAGGAACTTCAATGCGACCGTACGGCCGAGACGAATGTCTTCGGCTTTGTAGACCACTCCCATGCCACCCGCTCCGAGTTTTTCCTGGATGCGGTAGTGAGAGACAACTCGGTCGTTCATGACGCGCAACACTCCGGCCTGGAGGCGATAGGACGAATGTACTCAGTTTATAAGGAGAGTTGCAATACCGATACTATTGATAGGTTCTAGTCAGGTGGAATAAGTGGAATATCAACTAAGCCGAAAACCGAAGTGGAAAAATTGAACCGGATCGAAATTACTTTTTCTCTGACATTTTGCGAGTAATCTCCGCCATGAGGCGAGGACGAAGATCGGCCAGAACGCTATCGACGATGCTGGCGACATCGTGGGGATTTTCGGGCGGCGGAGTGGTGGATTCCTGTACGTTCTGCTCGGCGCCTGCCGCAACCGCCATGGCAGCGGACTCCGCAGGAGCTGGCTCGGGGATACTAAATTCCTCGCGGACTGGCTCAGCAGTTCCGGGTTTGGCGTCACCGGTATCGCGGATTTGCCGCCAACTGGCCCACGCTGCGGCGGTGTTCTTTAGGGTTTCGGAATCTTCCTTGGGTTGATCTTCGTTGAGTCGATCGTCGCTGCGTCGATCGTCGTTGAGTTGATCATCCTGAAGTTGAGCGTCGATTTTTTGTTCCTCGGCAGGCTCGCTGTGTGTGATCGGCGTGAAAGCGTCACTGGAAGCGGCCGTCTCAGCGATTCCGGGTTCGGATTGCGGCGCGGGCGGCAATTCCTCTGGAGCAGCAGGGGTCTCCGCAACTGCGCTCACAGGATCAGAGGCGGGCTCGGAATTCGGTTCCGGGAATTGCGAAGGCGGCGCGGCTTGGACTTCTATGGCCGCCGGCTCCGCGGGCTCAGCCAGTACAGGTTCCGGCTGCGGAACGAAAGCGGTTGGCTCGGGAACTTTAGCGACGTCGGCGTCGATGGCGGAAGAAGCTGCGTCAGGATGGACTTGCGCCAGAGGCGCGGTTTCGGTGCTTGGTATATCCGCAGTTGCGACGGGCTCAGATTCCGGCGCCGACACCACCTCTGAACTGCAAATCGGTTCTGCTTGGGCTTCTGCGGGAGCTTCTGCCGCTGCTGGAAGATTCTGCGAGAACGCAATTTCGGCGGTCTCATTCGCGGGAGCGGCTTCCTCGGCCACGAAAGCGGCATATGCTTTCTGCATTTCCTGCTCGAGGGAGACCATCGCCTCATCAGCTTCCAGCGCGACTGCAACAGCGGTCCATCGCGAAGCACTTCCATCTGCAGCAGCTATGGATTGAGTTGCGGCCGCCATGGTTACGGGCACATCGTTTACGGGCACATCCTGCGATTCCTCTGAAGAACCGTTTCCCGTGACTGCCTTTGCCTCTACATCCGCATTTACGGCAGGAACCGATGCAGGCTGAATTTCACGAGACGTCTCATCGGCTTGGCCCGCATACTGCTTTGCTGTTGCCAAACTCTCGGCTGAACTCTTCTCCGGGCTGGTGGCAGAACTCGCCATCGTGCTTTCCGCGGTGGAAGACGATTGCGAGTCACGGATGGCTGCAGCCATCTGGATCTGGGCAGCAGCGGCGGCGATTGCGGCAACTTCCTCCGGAGTTACATCCTGGGGAAAGCCGGGCGGGGCCAGGGCGGCGACATCCACAGCTGCATCAGCCGCTGAGTGCGGCATGGCCGCGCGTGGCTCTGCAGCTTTCTCCGCAGGGC
>JBAVUV010000112.1:0-2220 GCA_049696955.1 Candidatus Sulfotelmatobacter sp.
GTCTCGACCATGGGATGCATGTGGCGCATCTGCGCCAGGAAGAGATGTTCTCTCTCAATCACCCGATCCATTACCTCGTCCAAAGATCGAGTGGGAAGGACTGCCGTCTTTTGCTCGGAAGTTTCCGCGGGGGCCGACCCTGGCGATGTAGGCGAGCTTTGAGAAAAGGCGAAAAAGGAAACAAAGACGCAGGACAAGGAAAGGAAAGCTGGCCAAACGCGCATAAAAAACCTTTAGAAAATCAATTTACGGTCTGATCGTTCGGTCCATCCCCAGCCATCTAGCAACGTACCACTTTCGGACTGTCGATTCCTTTGGTCGCATTGCGGCTATCGACCACCAACTGCGCTTCGCGAACAATCTTTTTGAAATCGTAATCGGAGTGGTCGGTGATGATCACCACACAATCGTATTCGCCCAGGTTTTCCAGCCCCGAACGCTTCATTTGCAAATCATATTTGCGCCCTTTTCCGATGAAAGGGAAGTAAGGATCGTGATAACTGACCTGCGCTCCTTCTTTCTGCAGGAGCTCGATGATGGTGAGCGCGGGCGACTCGCGCAGATCGTCGATGTCCTTTTTGTAGGCCACGCCCAAGATCAGAACGCGCGAGCCATTCATCGATTTCTTGTGGCCATTCAGCGCGCTGCCAATGGAGGCAAGCACGTGATATGGCATGTGGGTGTTGATTTCCCCCGCAAGCTCAATAAAGCGCGTGTGGAAATCCCATTCCTTCGCCTTCCAGGAGAGATAGAAAGGGTCGACCGGAATGCAGTGCCCGCCCAGACCGGGTCCCGGATAGAAAGGATGGAAGCCGAATGGCTTGGTGGAAGCGGCCTCAATCACTTCCCAGATATCCAGTCCCATGCGCAGACAGAGCATCTTCAGTTCGTTTACCAACGCGATATTTACGCAGCGGTAGATATTTTCCAGCAACTTCGTCATCTCGGCCGCAGCCGGCGAGGAGACAGGAACCGTGCGCTGGAAAATAGATCCGTAGAGAGCGGCTGCCAGCTCGGAAGCCTGAGAGTTCAACCCACCAACTACCTTCGGAATGTCGCGCCGGGCGACTGTCGTGTTGCCGGGGTCTTCGCGTTCCGGCGAGAAGGCTACAAAGAATTCTTTTTCCGGGTTTCCCTCCCCGCGTGCGGCCTTCAGACCAAGCTTGTTTTCTTTTTCGAGAATCGGCAGCATCACTTCTTCGGTGGTGCCTGGGTAAGTCGTACTCTCCAGAATTACCAATTGCCCCGGCTGCAAATGCGGTGCGATGGCGTGGGTGGTGTCAGTAATGAAGCTGAGGTCCGGTTCGTGGTACTGGTTGAGAGGAGTGGGCACGCAAATAATAATCGCGTCCATCTCCTCAATTTTCGCGTATTGCGAGGTCGCGGAGAATCCCCTGGCGGTGGCGGCCTGAATCTCTTCTTTAGGAATGCGGTAGATGTAAGACCCGCCCTGCGACAACGTGTCAACCTTGCGCTGATCGATGTCGAAGCCGGTGACGGTAAACTTCTGGTCGGTAAACAGGAGAGCCAGCGGCAGTCCCACGTAACCCAGGCCGATGATTCCGACCCGCGCTTGCCGTTGCTTGATTCTTTCCTTGATAGACTCGATGGTGCGGTTTTCGACAGTTGGATTAATCATTTTATGACGGGTCTCTACGCATGGGATTATGAAAAATCGTAAATTTTGTTCGATTCTAGCACGCAGTTATCACCAAACACGCTCTAGCAGTGCACGCAAGGGATGTTGAACTTGAGTCACTGTCCAGAGACGGGAAAGCATGGATAAAAACGCTTCGGGCAAACTTTCGTGGTTGATAGCGTTAGCCTTGCTTGCGGTTTTGGTGTTGATTTTGGCGGGGAAGGCCGGGAGCTTCTTGGTCGTCGAGGATCCTCGACCGTCGGACGCAATTCTGGTGTTGGCGGGCGAAACTGACTTTCGTCCGCGCCGCGCACTTGAACTCATGAAGCAGGGATATGGCAAGAGAATTGTGCTCGACGTTCCCACCAATGCAAAGCTTTACGAGTTTACCCAGGTCGAACTAGCGGAGAGATATGTTCATGATCTTCACCTGGATGAGCTTCATCCGGGGGATCCATCGCAAGGGGAAGCGATGATTGTTTGCCCGATCGATGGGCTGTCGACCAAAGAAGAGGCCAAGGATGCCGAGAAGTGCCTCGAGCGCGAAGGAGCGAGGAGCGTCCTCATTGTTACCTCCGATT
>JBAVUV010000113.1:0-1659 GCA_049696955.1 Candidatus Sulfotelmatobacter sp.
ATGGCAAGTAGCGTAAGGCGAGCAGCCAGAGGGTTTTCTTCGAAGCCGGGATGTTTCCGAAGCGAGGAAATGTGAGTTTCTCTTTGGCAAGATCTCGCCCAGCCCACCGCTTTCCGGGCGCGAACCCAACCGGCACCTTCTCCGGCGTCAATAAACTCATGAGACGGAGTGCGCCCGCCCCGCCACCTGTATTTCCCCGTAGGTCGATAATCAGCCCCCTAATCTTACCGAGTCTCACCACTGCCTTGGAAATTTCGTTTGCAACGTCAACCCCGATCATCCCGGGAAACATTGCCACCTTCACGTACCCAACCCCATTAGCGACAATCTTCGACTGGACAAGCGTAGGTTCCACAAACTGCAACTTCTTTCCCTTCGGCTTTGACACATTGACCGTTATTGTTCGTTCCCTATCGTCGCTCGCAACAATATTGAGTTTCGATGTCGCTCCCATCGGGAAAACAGGGTGCTCAGGCGGGATGATCTCTTGGTCGTCGAGCCTCAGTAAGAAATCGCCAGGTTGAATCCCAGCGAGTGCCGCTGCACCGCCATCATGAACATCCTGGAAAATCCACCGAGGTCCGTGGGCAGTTTCGTCCGCGAGATAGGTTGCGCTGAGCGCCGCACGGCTCGATGCTCTCCGCGCGCTTTGATGAAAGAAGCCAACATGAGAGGTCTTGAGATTCTGGAGAAGGGCAGTAACAGCCTGCTCGAATGCCTCCAGTGTAGGCGCACCTTCGATAGTCGCACGATGATTCGCAACAGCTTCACGCCACCCATTTGCAAGAAGTTCTGGCTTATAGAACTTCTTGTTTAAAGCAGAGAGAACGCCCTCGAAGACCTCATGCTTGGTTTTCGAGGTCAGGCCGTCATTCATTCCTGGGAAAGGGGAATTCTGCATCTTTTCAAGGAGCTCCATGTTCGATTTGAACGGGGTAGTAGTACACGCCATTGTCAGAGCCCCTAACTGTCGCCAGAAAGTAAGCCCCTGGTTTGGCGGCGCGGAGATCGAGCGTCGCACCCACGATCACTTTGCCGGCATTGACCACAGCATCCCCGGAGCCCTTTGCGACAACCTCATTTCCAGATTTGTCTCTAGATACAAGGACCTCGTAGCGCCCAGCCTCGCTGAATCGAGGCAACGTCACCGAAAGCTGTACGATCGCGGCGGGCAACGACACCTGCTTCAGAGCGTTGATACCATCGTCCTCTCCTCTCACCGTTCCGGCATTAAAGAGATCGACATTTGCTTTCACCGGTTGTGTAGAGGCCATCTGGACGGCTGCTAGGTGTCCAGCACTTGCGTGTAGGTATTCCCAAAGCACCACACCACTTGCGACGATCAAAGACGCGGCCAATGCCCAGCCAACGATCCGGCGGCGCCCTTTACGCGTTTGCTCCCATTCCCCTTTAAAACCTCGGAACTCTGCGAAGCACTCGGAGCATGAAGCCAGATGAAGACGGGCCGGATGGGAAGCTGGCAAACGGCCTTCGGCAAGCACCCGGAGGGTCCGCTCTCCGGGACACCCGATCCGCTCGGGATTTGGGTTCGCTTCTAGAAAAAAGTCCTTCATTAAATCCAAGCGTTACCCTCCGCTTTCCGATTCGCAAGGATGCGGTGACACTGGAACTTGCTCTGCAGTTGGGACATCTACCAAT